>NZ_JBSHHY010000007.1:0-161615 GCF_053618675.1 Streptomyces sp. NPDC055632
GCGGAGGGGTGAACCCTCCGCCGGGCCGTCGCGTCATGTTCGGCATGAGCATGGAACACCCGACGTCACCTGCGCTGATCCGCGTCCCGATCCGGATCGTCGTGCTCGTGGCCGTCCTGCCGGTCCGCATGGCCTGGGACGCCCTCACCGCCGCGGGCCGCCTCCTCGACCGCGCCCTGCTCCGCCCGGCGGGCCGAGGCCTGGCCTGGCTCTTCGAGCACGCGGTGGCCCTCCCGGCGCGACGGCTGTACCGGTCGGTCCTGCGACCGACCGGCCGGGGCCTGGTGTGGCTGCTCGGGGCGGTGTTCGTGTGGCCGTGGGTGTGGCTGTGGCGGTACGTGGTGGTGCCGGTCGTCCGGTACGGGATCGCCGTTCCGGCCGTGTGGCTGTGGCGGTACGTGGTCATGCCGGTCGCGCGGTACGGGATCGCCGTCCCCGCCGTGTGGCTGTGGCGGTACGTGCTCGTGCCCGTCGTCCGGTACGGGATCGCCGTCCCCGCCGCGTGGCTCTACCGCCGGGGCCTCTCCCCGCTCGGCAGCGGCTGCTTCCTCCTCCTGGAGAAGCTCCTGTTCGTCCCCCTCGCCGCGCTCTTCCGGTACGTCCTGGTCCCGCTGCTCCTGTACGGCGTCGCCGTCCCCGCCGTCTGGCTCTGGAGCCGGGTCCTCGTGCCCGTCGCCCGGGAGGCGCGGGACGCGCTCGCCCTGTGCTGGCGGGCCGCCGGGTTCGTGTCGCGGGCCGTCGGCCGGGGGCTGAAGCGGCTCGCGTGGAACCTGATCGGACGGCCCCTGGTCCGGATCTGGTGGGGGCTCCGGTGGTGCGGTCGGAATCTGGTCGTACGGCCCTCGGCCCTGGCTCGGCAGGGGCTCAAGTGGTGCGGCCGGAACCTCGTCGCGCGGCCCGCCGCCCGGGTCTGGGCGTCCGTCGCGCGGCCCGTCGGGCAGTGGGTCCGCGACGGCGTCTGGGCCCCGGCCCGCAGGACCGCCGTCGAGGCGGGACGCGCCGCGAAGGACGCGCTCGCCTCCGCCCGCGCCACCGTCCGGGAGGCCCGCCGGGACGCCTGGCGCGCCCTCGTCGGCGCGGCCCGGCCGGTCGAGCCCCGGGAACCCCAGGCCGCCCGTGCGCGTACTCTGGGTAGTACAACGAACGTCTCCGGCGCGGTGCCCGCCCCCGAGATCTCCCTGCGGAAGCGGGGGTGAACCGGGCGGACCCCCCGAGACGGCCCGTACAGCTCGTGGACGGCGCGTACCCGCGCCGCCCCGCAACGAGGAGAAGAACCACTGGGCAAGCGACAGCCCGAAGGCCCGCCGCCCGCACCGGCGGTGCAGCGCATCCGACTGCGCTACACCAAGCGCGGCCGCCTCCGGTTCACCAGCCACCGCGACTTCCAGCGCGCCTTCGAGCGCGCCCTGCGCCGCGCCGAGGTGCCCATGGCGTACTCGGCCGGCTTCACCCCCCACCCCAAGGTGTCGTACGCCAACGCCGCCCCGACCGGTACCGGCTCCGAGGCCGAGTACCTGGAGATCGCCCTCACCGAGGCGCGCGACCCGGAGACCCTGCGGGCCCTGCTCGACGAGTCCCTCCCGGCCGGCCTCGACATCACCGACGCGGTCGAGGCCCGGACCTCGGGCCTCGCCGACCGGCTCACCGCCTCCGTCTGGGAGCTGCGCCTCGACGGCGTCGCCCCCGAGGCGGCGGAGAAGGCCGTCGAGGCGTTTCTCGCGGCCGAGACCGTGGAAGTACAGCGCAAGACCAAGAACGGCGTCCGCACCTTCGACACCCGTTCCGCGGTCACCGAACTGACGCCCGTCCGTCCCCAGGGCGACCCCCGGGAAGATGGGCCGCTGGACAGCGCCTGTGCGATACTGCGGCTGGTTGTTCGGCACGTGACACCTGCCGTACGACCCGACGACGTCCTGTCCGGTCTCCGAGCTGTGGCCGACCTGGCGCCGCCGGTCCCCGCCGCGGTGACCAGGCTGGCGCAGGGGCTCTTCGACGAGGAGTCCGGCACGGTGACCGACCCGCTCGCGCCCGACCGCGAGGCAGTCACGGCCGCTTCACCCACGGCCGCCGCGACCGCCCCGGCGACGGCGCCGGGTACGGACACCGCGTAGGGAGCGGCGTCGCAGCGCAGCCCTGGTACTCGGGAGCCACCTGGGTCGGGCCGCGCACTGACCAGGAGACTTTCGCCAGGCCGTCCGCACAGGGCGTACGGAACCGGCGAGCCAGACATACAGCTCCCGTGCGGCGCCCGCGCCCCGGACGGCGGCACCGCGCCACAGGCGTGACCGTGCCGCCGGACCGGAACCAGGCGCGGCGCCCGGGAGCGTGACGGGAGAACCCCGCATGCCCGAGTCCAACGAAGACACCAACGCCCCCGGTGACAAGCTGCCGCCGCGCCGCAGGCGCCGCGCCGCCTCCCGCCCCGCCGGCCCGCCGGTGACGGGCGAGGCCGCCGAGATCACCGGCACCACCGAGGCCCCGGCCGCCGACACGCCGGAGCCCGCCGCGGCCCCCGCCCCGGCCGAGACCGAGGCCGCCCCCGCGCCGCGCACCCGCCGCCGGGCCACCCGCAAGACCGCCTCCCCCGAGGCCGCGCCCGCGTCCGAGCAGGCCGCCGGGACGCCGGCCCCCGAGGCGCCCGCCGCCGGCGAGTCGCTGCCCGAGGCCGCCGTCGCGCAGATCGCCGCCGACGAGGCCGAGGTCGCCGCCGCCGAGACCGCCGCCACGCGCGGCCGTGGCCGCCGCCGCGTCACCTCGCCGCAGTTCACCTCCGAGCCCGCCCCGGCCCGCGAGCCGCGCCGCGCCGCGCGCCCGGCCGTCGCCGTCTTCCAGGCCCCGGTGTTCGCCGAGCCGATGTTCCAGACCCCGGAGACGGCCGCCGCTGCCGCCGCCGTCACGCCCGCGGAGCCGGAGGCCGAGGAGACCGACGAGGTCGACGAGACCGTCGAGATCACCGAGACGGTCGAGGCCGCCGCGCCCGAGGAGACCGTCGAGCGGGCCGAGTCCGGCTCCCGCCGCCGTCGCCGCCGTCGTGGCGAGCCCGTCGCCGTCGAGCCCGTCCCGGCCACCGTCGCCGACGAGCCCGAGGTCGAGGCCGCCGACGAGGCCGAGGAGGCGGAGGAGGCCGAGGAGACGGACGAGTACGAGGACCGTCCCTCCCGCCGCCGTCGCCGCGGCGGCCGTCGCCGCCGTCGCGGTGAGCTCGCCGAGGTCGAGGAGACCGAGGAGGACGAGGAGCCGCACGCCGAGGACGAGTCCGAGGACTCCGAGGACGGCGAGGAGGAGTCCGAGGACTCCGAGGGCCTCGCCGGCGGCTCCAGCAGCTCCCGCCGTCGCCGTCGCCGCCGCCGTCGCAGCGGGGACGCCTCCGCCGACGCCGAGACGGGCGACGAGGACGGCGTCCGCACGGTCGTCAAGGTCCGCGAGCCCCGCCCGGCCCGCGAGAAGGCCGAGCCCGGCACCGGCGCCGACGAGGTCCAGTCCATCAAGGGCTCGACCCGTCTGGAGGCCAAGAAGCAGCGCCGCCGCGAAGGCCGCGAGCAGGGCCGCCGCCGCGTCCCGATCATCACCGAGGCCGAGTTCCTCGCCCGCCGCGAGGCCGTCGAGCGCGTCATGGTCGTCCGCCAGAACGGCGAGCGCACCCAGATCGGCGTCCTGGAAGACAACGTGCTCGTCGAGCACTACGTCAACAAGGAGCAGGCCACCTCGTACGTCGGCAACGTCTACCTGGGCAAGGTCCAGAACGTCCTGCCGTCCATGGAGGCCGCCTTCGTCGACATCGGCAAGGGCCGCAACGCCGTCCTGTACGCCGGCGAGGTCAACTTCGAGGCGCTCGGCATGGGCCACGGCCCGCGCCGCATCGAGACCGCCCTCAAGTCCGGCCAGTCGGTCCTCGTCCAGGTCACGAAGGACCCGATCGGCCACAAGGGCGCCCGTCTGACCAGCCAGGTCTCCCTGCCCGGCCGCTACCTCGTGTACGTGCCCGAGGGCTCGATGACCGGCATCAGCCGCAAGCTGCCCGACACCGAGCGCGCGCGCCTGAAGACCATCCTCAAGAAGATCGTCCCCGAGGACGCGGGCGTCATCGTGCGCACCGCCGCCGAGGGCGCGAGCGAGGACGAGCTGCGCCGCGACGTCGAGCGCCTCCAGGCGCAGTGGGAGGACATCCAGAAGAAGGCGAAGAGCGGCAACGCCCCGACGCTGCTCTACGGCGAGCCGGACATGACCGTCCGGGTCGTCCGCGACATCTTCAACGAGGACTTCTCCAAGGTCATCGTCAGCGGCGACGACGCGTGGGAGACCATCCACGGGTACGTCGGCCACGTCGCCCCGGACCTGACCGACCGCCTGTCCAAGTGGACGAGCGAGGTCGACGTCTTCGCGACGTACCGGATCGACGAGCAGCTGATGAAGGCGCTCGACCGCAAGGTCTGGCTGCCGTCCGGCGGCTCGCTGGTGATCGACAAGACCGAGGCGATGATCGTCGTCGACGTCAACACCGGCAAGTTCACCGGCCAGGGCGGCAACCTGGAGGAGACCGTCACCAGGAACAACCTGGAGGCGGCCGAGGAGATCGTGCGCCAGCTGCGGCTGCGCGACCTCGGCGGCATCGTCGTCATCGACTTCATCGACATGGTCCTGGAGTCCAACCGCGACCTGGTGCTGCGCCGCCTCCTGGAGTGCCTGGGCCGGGACCGGACCAAGCACCAGGTGGCCGAGGTCACCTCGCTCGGCCTGGTCCAGATGACCCGCAAGCGGGTCGGCCAGGGCCTCCTGGAGTCCTTCTCCGAGACCTGCGTCCACTGCAACGGGCGCGGCGTCATCGTCCACATGGAGCAGCCGACCACCTCCGGCGGCGGTGGCGGCGGCAAGCGCGCGAAGAAGCGCGGCCGCGGCGGGGACGGACACGCCCACGAGCACGAGCACGAGCACGCCGAGGCGGTGGAGACCGGCGCCGAGGCGCAGGAGGCCGAGACCGAGGCCGAGGTCGCGGCGGAGCTGGCCGCCCCGGTGGCCGTGCCGGTGCCGATCGCCCCGGACGAGGAGCTGTACGGCTCCGTCGCCGAGGCGGAGGCGGCCGCCACGCGCGGCCGTGGCCGCCGTCGCGCGACCCGGCGGGTGACCGCCCCGGTCGCCTCGACGCCCGTCGCCCCGACGCCGGTCGCCCCGGCCCCGGTCGTCGAGACCGTGACCGAGGCCGTCGTGGCCGAGCCCGTCGCCGAGCCGGCCGCCGGTCCCGAGGCCGTCGAGCCCGCTCCCGTGGCGGAGACCGCTCCCGAGGCCGAGGTCGTGACCGAGGCCGTGGTCGAGGAGCCCGCCGCCCCGGCCCCGCGCGGCCGTCGCCGTGCCACCCGCCGGGCGACCTCCCCGGTCGTCTCGACCACGGAGCCGGCCGAGCCGGTCACGGTCGTGGAGACCGCGACCGAGGCCGTCGTGGAGCCGGAGCCGGCGCCGGAGCCCGTCGTGGCCGAGGAGCCCGCCGCCGAGGCCGTCGTCGAGGAGGCCCCCGCGGCCGCCCCGCCGCGCGCCCGCCGCCGGGTGGTCCGCAAGGCCACCGCCCCCGCCGGTTCGCCCGCGGGCGCCGAGGAGGCCGCCGTCGTGGTGGTCGCCGCGGCCCCGGCCGACGAGGAGCCCGAGGTCACCGAGGCCGCGGAGACCGAGCCCGCCCCCGCCAAGAAGACGGCGGCGCGCAAGACCGCGGCGAAGAAGGCCACGGCCAAGAAGGCCGCCACCAAGAAGACGGCGGCGACCAAGAAGACCGCGGCGAAGAAGACGACCGCCAAGAAGGCCCCGGCCAAGAAGGCGGCGGAGAAGACCTCCGCCCCGGCCCAGGACTGACCGGCGGGTACGGGCCGCCCCCTCCCGAGCGGAGGGGGCGGCCCGTACCGCTCGGGCGAATTTGACCCCCCGCGTCGGCCGCCCGTAACCTAGACCGTCGGCGTGTCTGTCGAGACGCCGCGCCTCTGAGCACCTCCCTCCCGCTCGCCGGGAGAGGCCGCTCGTCCGATTCCGGAACGCCACGGGCCCCCGGGCCCGTGTGAGCGGCTGGCTTCAGAGGTTTCGATCCCGAGTGAGAGAGAGATCCGCGTGTACGCCATCGTGCGCAGCGGTGGTCGCCAGCACAAGGTTGCTGTCGGCGACATCGTTGAGGTTGACAAGATTTCCACTGCCAAGGTTGGCGACACGGTCGAGCTCTCGACCCTGCTCGTTGTCGACGGCGACGCCGTGACCAGCGACCCGTGGGTCCTGGCCGGCATCAAGGTCACGGCCGAGGTCGTGGACCACCACAAGGGCGCCAAGATCGACATCCTGCGCTACAAGAACAAGACCGGCTACCGCCGTCGCCAGGGTCACCGTCAGCAGTACACGGCGATCAAGGTCACCGGTATCCCCGCGGCTGCGAAGTAAGAGGGACTGAGACATGGCACACAAGAAGGGCGCATCGTCCACCCGGAACGGGCGCGACTCCAATGCCCAGCGGCTCGGCGTGAAGCGCTTCGGCGGTCAGGTCGTCAACGCGGGTGAGATCCTGGTCCGCCAGCGTGGCACCCACTTCCACCCCGGCGCGGGCGTCGGCCGTGGCGGCGACGACACGCTGTTCGCCCTGCAGGCCGGTTCGGTGCAGTTCGGCACCCACCGTGGCCGCAAGGTCGTGAACATCGTTCCGGTCGCCTGATCGGATCTTTCGCGGAGGCGGACCTCACTTCCCGACAGGGGAAGCGGGTCCGCCTTTCGCGTGTTACTAGATAGACATTCCGTACGTAATAAATGGAGGCACCACCATGACCACCTTCGTGGACCGCGTCGAGCTGCACGTCGCCGCGGGTAACGGAGGCCACGGCTGCGCCTCCGTCCATCGCGAGAAGTTCAAGCCGCTCGGCGGGCCCGACGGGGGCAACGGCGGCCGCGGCGGCGACGTGATCCTGGTCGTCGACCAGGCGGTCACCACCCTCCTCGACTACCACCACTCCCCGCACCGCAAGGCCACCAACGGCCAGCCCGGCGCCGGCGACAACCGCTCCGGCAAGGACGGCCAGGACCTGGTCCTGACCGTGCCCGACGGCACCGTCGTCCTCGACAAGCAGGGCAACGTCCTCGCGGACCTGGTCGGCCAGGGCACCACCTTCGTCGCGGGCCAGGGCGGCCGCGGCGGCCTCGGCAACGCGGCGCTGTCCTCCGCGCGCCGCAAGGCCCCCGGCTTCGCGCTCCTCGGCGAGCCCGGCGAGGCCCGGGACGTCGTCCTGGAGCTCAAGACCGTCGCCGACGTGGCCCTCGTCGGCTACCCGAGCGCCGGCAAGTCCTCGCTGATCTCGGTCCTGTCGGCCGCCAAGCCGAAGATCGCGGACTACCCGTTCACCACGCTCGTCCCGAACCTGGGCGTCGTCACGGCCGGTTCGACCGTCTACACCATCGCCGACGTCCCCGGCCTGATCCCGGGCGCGAGCCAGGGCCGCGGCCTGGGCCTGGAGTTCCTCCGCCACGTGGAGCGCTGCTCGGTCCTCGTCCACGTCCTGGACACGGCCACGCTCGAATCCGACCGCGACCCGGTCTCCGACCTCGACATCATCGAGGAGGAGCTGCGGCAGTACGGCGGCCTGGAGGACCGGCCCCGGATCGTCGTCCTCAACAAGATCGACATCCCGGACGGCCAGGACCTCGCGGACATGATCCGCCCGGACCTGGAGGAGCGCGGCTACCAGGTGTTCGAGGCCTCCGCCGTGGCCCGCACCGGTCTGAAGGAGCTCTCCTTCGCCCTCGCCGGCATCGTGGCCGAGGCGCGCGCGGCCAAGCCGAAGGAGGAGGCGACCCGGATCGTCATCCGCCCGAAGGCCGTGGACGAGACCGGCTTCACGGTCACGTACGACGAGGCCGAGGAGGTGTACCGGGTGCGCGGCGAGAAGCCGGAGCGCTGGGTCCGCCAGACCGACTTCAACAACGACGAGGCCGTGGGCTACCTGGCCGACCGCCTCAACCGCCTCGGCGTCGAGGACGAGCTGATGAAGGCGGGCGCCCGCTCGGGCGACGGCGTCGCGATCGGCCCCGAGGAGAACGCGGTCGTCTTCGACTGGGAGCCCAGCATGACGGCCGGTGCCGAGATGCTCGGCCGCCGGGGCGAGGACCACCGCCTGGAGGCCCCGCGTCCGGCGGCCCAGCGCCGCCGGGACCGGGACGCCGAGCGCGCCGACCCGCAGCGCGAGTTCGACGAGTTCAACCCGTTCTAGGGCGTGTCCGGACGGAACGTGTCCGGAAAGCAGCGTCGTCCGCGCGTCGGACGGAGCGTTTCCGGACACGGTCCGGCGGAGTCCGGAGCCCCTCGGCCGCCCGGTGGGCGGGCCGCGGGGCTCCCGTAGGATCCTGACCGTGAGTACTGTTCCCCCGCCAGAGACCGCAGGCAGGCTCAGCGTCGTCGTCATCGCCTACAACGACGAGGAGCTGGTCGGCGAGGCCGTCAGGTCCGCGCTCGCACAGGGGCCCGTGGTGGCCGAGGTCGTGGCGGTCGACGACCGCTCCGACGACGGCACGGCGCGGGTGCTCGACGAGCTGGCGGCCCGGCACCCCCGGCTGCGGGTGGTGCGCCGCACGGAGAACAGCGGCGGCTGCGGCACCCCGCGCAACGACGGCATCGCGGCCGCCACCGCCCCGTACGTCATGTTCCTCGACAGCGACGACGTCCTGCCGCCCGGCGCCGCCGAGGCCCTGGTAGCCGCCGCAGAACGGCACCGGGCCCCCGTCGCCGTCGGCGTCTGTGTGCGCCGCGAGCTCCCCGAGGGCAGGGACGTGCGCTGGCAGCCCGGCCTCTACCGGGAGCCGGCCGTCCTGGAGACGCCCGAGGAGCTGCGCCCCCTCGTCCACGACACCCTCTGCGTCAACAAGGTCTACGACCGGGCCTTCCTCGACGCGCACGACATCCGCTTCCCCGACGGCCGGTTCGTCTACGAGGACTTCCTCTTCACCGCCCGCGTGTACGCGGCCGCCCCCCGCGTCGCCGTGGTCCCCGACACCGTCTACGTCTGGCACGTCCGCCGGACCGCCGCCCGGCTGTCGATCTCCCTCGACCGGAAGGACGTCTCCAACTGGCGGTCCCGGGTCGCCGCCCACCGCGCGGCCGTCGAGACCTTCGCCGAGGCGGGACGGACGGACCTCGCCGCCGCCTGCCGCACCAAGTTCCTCGAACACGACCTGCGGATGTACGCCAGGGACCTGCGGCGGTACGACGCCGACCACCGCGCCGAGTGGTGGGAGGTCACCCGCGAGCACCTGGCCGGCTTCCGGGAACCGGAGATCGCCGCCGCCGTCGCTCCCGCCCGCTGGGCCGCGCGCTTCCTGCTGGCCGCGAAGGAGCCGTGCGACCTGCTCCGGCTGTCCCGGCTGTGCGCCCGACCGCCCCGGCTGCTCGCGCCGTACGCCGGCACCCGCGCCGACGCCGTCTGGTCCGAGGAGCTGCCGGAGGTCCGCCTCGACGGCATGGACCGGCTGCCGCTCGGCGAACTGCCGCTCGTCGTCGACGCCGTCCTGCGCCCCGGCGACCTGACCCTCACGGCACGGGACCTGTACGGACGGCTCGCGGAGGCGGTCCCCCGCACCGCCGAGATCGCGTTCCTGCCGCGCGGCGGGGCCGGTCCCGTCCACACGGAACGGGTCGACCTGCGGGCCGTGACCGGCGAGGACGGGGCGGAGGCCCACTGGACGGGCCGGGCGCCGGTCCGGCTCAACCGGCTGGTCGGCGCCGGACGGCGGCTCGGCCGCCGGGGCGTCCAGCTGTGGGACTTCACCACCACGGTGACCTGCGCGAACGGCGAGTCGTACACCACGGCGCTCCGGCCGGTGGCCGGAACCCAGCGGCGATCGGTGCTTCCGAGCAGCCGGTACGGTGTACTCCTGGTGCAGCAGTACACCACGGCGAACGGTTCGCTGGCGGTACGGATGGTGTCCGGTGCCCGGGACGGTTTCCGGGTGGTCAGGGCCCGGTTCCGCCGGTTCGTCCGCAGTTCTCAGTGAAAGGTTTTGGGCGTTATGACTTATCTGATCACCGGTGGTGCCGGATACATCGGCTCGCACGTGGTCCGCGCCATGACGCAGGCGGGCGAGCGGGTCGTCGTCCTCGACGACCTCTCCACGGGCTACGAGGCGCGGGTGCCGGAGGGCGTGCCGCTGGTGGTCGGATCGACGCTCGACCGCGAGGTCCTGGACCGCACGATCGCCGAGCACGGCGTGACCGGCGTCGTCCACCTCGCCGCCAAGAAGCAGGTCGGCGAGTCCGTCGAACTGCCGCTGCACTACTACCGCGAGAACGTCATCGGCCTCACGGTCCTCCTGGAGGCCGTCGCCGCCGCCGGCGTGCGCAACTTCCTCTTCTCCTCCTCCGCCTCCGTCTACGGCATGCCGGACGTCGACCTCGTCACCGAGGAGACCCCCTGCCTGCCGCTGAGCCCGTACGGCGAGACGAAGCTGGCGGGCGAGTGGCTGGTCCGCGCGGCGGGCGCCGCCCACGGCATCTCCACGGCCTGCCTGCGCTACTTCAACGTGGCCGGCGCGGCGACCCCCGAGCTGGCGGACACCGGGGTCTTCAACCTGGTCCCGATGGTCTTCGAGCGCCTGGACGCGGGGGAGGCCCCGCGGATCTTCGGCGACGACTACGACACCCCCGACGGCACCTGCGTCCGCGACTACATCCACGTCGAGGACCTGGCCGACGCGCACCTCGTCGCCGCGCGCAAGCTCGCGGAGTGGGCCGACGCGGGCGCGCCGCGCGACCTGACCGTCAACATCGGCCGCGGCGAGGGCGTCTCCGTCACCGAGATGGTGGCGCTGATCAACGAGATCACCGGTCACACGACCGAGCCCCTCGTCACCCCGCGCCGCCCCGGCGACCCGGCCCGGGTCGTGGCCTCCGCCGACCGCATCGCCGCCGAGCTGGGCTGGAAGGCCCGCCACGACGTGCGCGACATGATCGAGTCGGCCTGGACCGGCTGGGTCGCCCGCCGCGCCGCCGCCGTCTGACGCCGTACGGAACGCACGCGAAAGGGCCGGGGAGGCGACTCCCCGGCCCTTTCCCGTACGAACGGCCCTACCTATGAGGCGAGGGGCCCGCGTCGCGGTCCGTCAGCGCTCCAGGAAGGCGAACAGCGCCTCCCAGCGGTCGGTGATCTCGTCGGACGAGTACCGCTTCACGTTCTCGAAGGCCGCGTCGCCCATCCGGTCGCGCAGCTCCTTGTCGGAGATCAGAGTGCTGATGTGCCCGCCGAGCTCCGCCGCGTTGCCGAGCCGCGCGAGCAGCCCGTCCTCGCCGTCCCGGATGATCTCCCGGACGCCCGGCGCGCAGTCGAACGCGGCACAGGGCACGCCCGCCGCCATCGCCTCCAGGAGGGTGATCGGGAAGCCCTCGGCGCGGGACGCCTGCGCGAACACCGAGGCCCCGGCGAGCGCCCCGAGCACGTCGTTGGTGCGGCCCATCCACTCCACGGACCCGTCGAGGCCCAGCTCGGTGGTCTGCCGACGCAGGGACTGCTCCTCGTCGCCGGTGCCGTAGATCCGCAGCTTCCAGTCCGGGTGGCGGGAGGCGATCTCGGCCCAGGCGTCGAGCAGCATGTCGACGCCCTTCTCGTGCGAGAGGCGGCCGACGGAGACCACGACCTTCTCCTCGCGCGGCACCGGGGCCGACGGCATGAACGGCAGGGCGTTCGGCATGTGGCCGACGTTGTCCATGCCGGCGCGGATCAACTGGTCCGCGTCGCCCGGGGTGAGGGCGAGGAGCCGGTCGACGTCCCGGTAGTGGCGCTTCACCCGGGCGAGCCGGGAGGACGCGGCGCTGGCCTCGTACGACTCGTGGCTCATGCCGATCACCAGGAGGCCCTTGGTGTCGGCGAGCGCCACCCACTCCATCGCCCACACCTGGGTCACGATCACGACCGCGCCGGGCCGGGCGGCGGCGAAGAGCGCCGTCATCCGGTCCGCGCGCTCCCGCATCCCGGCGGCCCGGGCGGCGTGGCGCCGCCGCTCCGCCGCGTTGAGCTTGCCCTTGAGGCCGCGCAGCGGCTTCACCTGCGGCGGGTGCGCGTCGTACAGCGTGGTGGTGTCGTACGGCAGCGGGTCCGGGAACTCGTGCTGCCGTCCGGCCGGGGCGGGGGTGATCCCGATGACGTGGAGCCGGTGGCCGCGGGCGGCGAACTCACGGGCCATCTGGTGCGTCCAGGTGGTCACACCGCCCATCTCGTCCACGCTGTTGGAGACGATGAAGACGTCGCGGCCGCCGGACACGGCGGTCTGGTTGGTCACTTCCCGCTCCCGGTGAAGAACTTGGCGACGATCCGGCGGGCCGCGTCGCCCCGGTCGTACTCGCTGAACTCTGCGTTGAACCGCTGGCGGGCCGCCGCGTACTTGGTGTCGGCCTCGTCCTTGAAGTTGGCGACCACTCCGAAGAGTTCCTCCTCCGTGGCCACGACCGGCCCCGGCGCGCGCTCCTTCAGGTCGAAGTAGGTGCCCCGGTTCTCCTTGGCGTACTCGTCGTAGTCGTAGGTGAAGAAGACCATCGGGCGGTCGAGCAGCCCGTAGTCGAACATCACGGACGAGTAGTCGGTGATCAGCCCGTCCGCGAGGGCGAGGAGCGGGGTGATGTCGTGGTGGGAGGAGACGTCGATCACCCGTCCCCGCACCGACGGCGGCAGCGTCACGCTGTTCAGGTAGTGCGTCCTGATCAGCAGCGTGTGGGTCTCGCCGAAGCGCTCGGCGAACTCCTCGACGTCGAACGGGGCCTTGAACGCGCGGACCTTGCCGCCCGGGGCGGCCCGGAAGGTCGGCGCGTACAGGAGCACCTTCTTCTCCGGGGCGATGCCCAGCTTCGCGGCGAGCTCGCCGCGCTCCCGGACGCCGCTCTCGGCCTCCTTGCGACGGGTCTCGGCCAGCTCGTCGTTGCGCGGGTAGCCGACGGGCAGCAGCACCTCGTCGCGGAGCCGGAAGCCCTTCGCGAGGGTCCGCCGGTCATGCTCGCCGCGGATCAGGAAGTGGTCGAAGCGGTCCAGGGACTCCTGGAAGGAGGCCTGGGCGGCGAGCCCGCGCGCCTTGGTGCCGGGCTCGTCGAAGCCCATCCGCTTCAGGGCGGTGCCGTGCCAGGTCTGGATGTACGTGGTCCCCGGGCGCTTGGCGAGGCGCAGCGGGAAGCCCTGGTTGTCGATCCAGAACTCGGCCTGGGCGAGCGCCCGCAGGTACTGCCAGCTCCAGCGCTTCACGAGGGTGGCGTCCTGCGGGAAGCCGGTCGGCCTCGCGCCCTCGTAGGACCACACGGCCTCGAAGGGGACGCCCTGGCGGCGCATCTCCTCGTAGATCGCCTTGGGGCTGTCGCTGTACTGCTTGCCGAGGTGGCTCTCGAAGACCACGAGGCCCTTGCGGATCGGCAGCTTGCTGTAGAACTCGTGGTAGACGCGCAGCTTGGTCTCGCCCGAGTTCAGGTCCCTCCGGGCCTTCAGCAGGCGGCGCAGGCTCGTCTTCGCCAGCCGGGCGGTGCGCCCGTGCATGGCGCCCTCGATCATCGAGGAGGTGCGCACGGCCGCCCTGCCTTCGGCGGAGAGCACGTAGGAGAGGTTGCCCTTCTTCGTGATCTCGGGGACGAGGCGGTCGGAGACCAGCGTCGTCAGCCGCGGACGGACCTTCAGGGAACGCGCGTTGTCGAGGGAGGTGCCGCCGACGGAGACCCGGGTGCGCAGCTCCCGGCCGTCGACCGTGAGGATCAGCCGGAGGTCCCAGACCGCGTCGATGACGCCGAGCGGGCGCACGGTGCGGGCGACGTCCGCCGTGCCCTCCCACTCGATCCACTCGCCGGCGTGCCGGACCGACGTCACCGGGATGCGGGCGGTCTTGCCGCCGACGCTGCGGCGGGCCGAGAACTCGAGGACCGCGCCGAGCTTCGCGTCCGGGGCGATCCGCCCCAGCGGGTTGACCACCCGGCCGGCCAGCCTGACGACGCCGTCGGTGCTCTCGTACGAGGTCAGCCGGTTGCCGAGGGCGAGCGACGTGAGCGGGCGGGTGTGGAAGCCGCGCGCGGTGACGTCGAGGACCTGGCGGCCCTGCTCGGTGTCCAGGTGCCGGTCGCACCAGTAGACCTGCCCGTCGACCTCGGCGAGCGGGGAGGTGAGGCGGCCCGCGTTGGTGAGCGCCTCGGTGGCCGGGAGCAGGTTGTCCCAGTCCTCCTTGCTCAGCAGGTAGGCGCAGATGGCGTGCAGCGGCTGCACCTCCTCGTACGCCCTCGGGTCTATCTCGGCGAGGTAGCCGTTGGCCAGCTCGGCGAACTCGCGCCGGTAGTCCTCGTCGAGCAGCGACAGGTCGCGGAAGTGGAGGACCAGGTCGTGCTTGAGGAACTTGATGTCCTTGCGGTACTTGAGCTCGTCGTAGCCCTTGCTCTCCAGCAGGGCGTCCACCCGGCGGTGTATCTCCATGCGGTGCACGAAGTTGGCGATCTCGTGGCGCCGGTTGCTGATCGACTTGGCGGCGGCGCTCTCCTGCACGTTCCAGTAGTAGACCGTGTTCGGGATGAGCGTGATCCGGCTCGCGGCGACGTAGGCCTGGGCCGAGAAGAGCAGGTCCTCGTAGTGGATGCCGACCGGGAACTCCAGGCCGGACTCCAGGAGGAACTCGCGGCGGTAGCACTTGTTCGTCGACAGGGTGTCGAAGGTCAGCAGGTCCGGCAGCTCGGTGATCGAGTCGACCGTCCGGGTCTCGGAGTAGATCCAGGGGTACCAGGCGGTGGTCTTCTTGTGGCGGCTGTCCAGGTGCACGCGGACGCAGAGGCCGGAGACGATGTCGGAGCCGGTGCTCTCGGCGGCGTCGAGCATGTTGCGGCAGGCGTTGCGTTCGAGGACGTCGTCGCTGTCGAGGAACATGACGTACTTGCCGGCGCACTGCTGGATGCCGTAGTTGCGCGGAGCGCCGCAGCCGCCGCTGTTCCGCGGGAGCTGGAAGGCTCTGACCCGGTCCGGGTGCGCGGCGGCGAGCGCCTGGGCGACCTCGAAGGTGCTGTCCTTGCTGCAGTCGTCGACGATCACCACTTCGACGCCGTGCAGGGTCTGATCCAGAACCGATCGAACGGCCGTCGGGAGACGCTCTGCGTCGTTGTATGCGATGACGACCACGGAGACGTCAGGCACTTGCACCTCGATCCATTTGTCTTTCCTCCAGACACACCCAAGCTACCTGGTGTTCCCCGTCCGGCTCTTCGTGCCTCTCGGCGGCGCGGGGCCGCCGCGTTCCGATCGTGACGGAAGAAACGGACTCGCGGGGCAACCGTTCCCGCGTGTCGGAAGTCGCCCGTACGGGCGTTTCCTCGCGGGTGTCGTCCGCGTCGGTCCGCGCGAGGGGAAAGGTACCGCGAACGCCCTCGCACCCGGCGGATCGGGGTGACGGGAAACACACCCCGGGACCCCCGCGCCGCCGTGGGCGGAACGACGGTGACACGGCCGTCACGGCGTATCGGAGGCACTTCCTCCGCTTCCCTCACCTCGTCACGTCGCGAAATGGCACCCTTGCCGCCTGTGATAATCCACGCCTTACCGGAGGTCCGTCCCGATGTGACAAGCGAGGTGAATACCACGTATTTTCGAGGTCTTTCCCTCATGCTTTATTGTGTGGACGACATGCCGACCGGGACGGCCGCGCAGGGCACGCCGGACGGTCATCACCACCTCGTACCGCTCGGTGCCGCTTGAAGAAGAGCCCGGTGGTGGCCCCTCAGAGCGTTCTCTCGTCCATCACTTCTGGAGTGACCGTTCCATGACCAAACTCTCCGTCGTCGTTCCCTGCTTCAACGAGGAAGACGTCGTCGAGCTCTTCGACGCGCGGATGCGCCAGGTGCTCGACACCCTCGCGGTCGACTACGAGATCTGCTACGTGGACGACGGCAGCTCCGACGGGACGCTGGGCAAGCTGCGCGAGATCGCCTCGCTGCACCCGAACCGCACCCAGTACGCCTCCTTCAGCCGCAACTTCGGCAAGGAGGCCGGCATGCTCGCGGGCCTGACCAAGGCCGTCGGCGACGCCGTGGTGATCATGGACGCCGACCTCCAGCACCCGCCGGAGCTGATCGGGCGCATGCTGGAGCTCTACCACCAGGGCCACGACCAGGTGATAGCGCGCCGCACCCGCGAGGGCGACAAGAAGATCCGCAGCGCCCTCAGCCGCACCTACTACCGGGCCGTGAACCGCTGGGTGGACGTGGAGCTCACCGACGGCGTCGGGGACTTCCGCCTGCTCTCCCGCCCCGCCGTCGACGCGCTGCTCTCGCTCCCGGAGTACAACCGCTTCTCCAAGGGCCTCTTCTCCTGGATCGGCTTCGACACCGTCACCTTCGACTACCAGAACGCCGCGCGCGAGGGCGGCGAGACGAAGTGGAAGTTCAGCTCCCTGGTCAACTACGGCATGGACGGGCTGATCTCCTTCAACAACCGTCCGCTGCGCATGGCCCTCTGGCTCGGCATGATGCTGACCGGCCTCGCCGCCGTGTACGCGGTCTGGATCGCCGTCAACGCCATCACCCAGGGCGTCGACGCGCCCGGTTACGTCACCCTGGTCGCGATCATCGTGGGCCTCGGCGGCGTGCAGATGATGATGCTGGGGCTGATCGGCGAGTACATCGGCCGCATCTACTACGAGACCAAGCGCCGGCCGCACTTCCTCGTCAAGGAGACCCACCGCTCCGTCGGCCGCACCATCGCCGACAGCGCCGCCGAGCACCTGCGCGTCGCGACCACCGAGCGGGAGCGCTGATGGGCGCGGGCCGGGACGGACGCCCCGGCCCCTCAGGGGACGCCGGCGGTCCCGGCCCGGTCGGGGAGGCCGGCCCCGCGGCGGGCGCCGGCCCCGCCGGGCAGGCCTCCCCGCGGCGGGCGCGGCTCGCCGAGATCTTCCGCTTCGGCCTGGTGGGCGGGGTCAACACCGGCACGTTCTTCGGGTGCTACCTGCTCCTCCACCCGTGGATGCCGTACTTCGCCGCGTACTCCCTCGCCTTCCTGCTCAGCATGATCGGCTCCTTCTTCCTCAACACCTACTTCACCTACCGCACCCGCCCCACCTGGAAGAAGTTCGCCCTCTTCCCCCTCACCAACGTCACCAACTACCTGGTGCAGAGCGTCGGCCTGTACGCGCTCGTCACCTGGGCCGGAATGGACGACAGGATCGCGCCACTCGTGGCGGCCGTCGTCGCGATCCCCTTCACCTATCTGATCTCCCAGCGGATCCTGGTGCCCCGCGGCACCGGCGCGGCGCCCGCCGCGTCCGGCCCGTCCGGTCCGGGGAGCGAAACGGACGAGCGGCAGCCCTCCCGGCTCGCGTAGATTGCCCTGGCAGCCGGGCGCGGAGCGCCCGGTGCCACGGGACGGCCGAGTGAGGACGACGCAGGTGACGACGCAGGTGACGGGTCAGACGGACAGCGCGAGGCAGTACGTGACGGAGGCCCGCAGGATCGTCGTCAAGGTCGGCTCCTCCTCCCTCACCACCGCCTCCGGAGGCCTCGACGCCGACCGGGTGGACGCCCTCGTCGACGTGCTCGCCAAGGTCCGCAGCGGCGGCGAGAAGGAGATCGTCCTGGTCTCCTCCGGCGCCATCGCCGCGGGCCTCGCCCCGCTCGGCCTCACCCGCCGCCCCAAGGACCTCGCCCGCCAGCAGGCCGCCGCCAGCGTCGGCCAGGGCCTGCTCGTGGCCCGCTACACCGCCTCCTTCGCCCGCTACGGCGTCCGCGTCGGCCAGGTCCTCCTCACCACCGACGACACCAGCCGGCGCGCCCACTACCGCAACGCGTACCGGACCCTCGACCAGCTCCTCACCATGGGCGCGCTGCCCGTCGTCAACGAGAACGACACCGTCGCCACGGACGAGATCCGCTTCGGCGACAACGACCGGCTCGCCGCCCTCGTCGCCCACCTCGTCCGCGCCGACCTGCTCGTGCTGCTCTCCGACGTCGACGGGCTCTACGACGGCGACCCGTCCAAGCCCGGCACGTCGCGGATCGCCGAGGTCGCGGGCCCCGAGGACATCGCCCACGTCGAGATCGGCTCGGCCGGCAAGGCGGGCGTCGGCACCGGCGGCATGGTCACCAAGGTCGAGGCCGCCCGGATCGCCGCCGCCGCCGGCATCCCCGTCGTCCTCACCTCCGCGAGCCGGGCCGCCGACGCGCTCACGGGACGGGACACCGGCACGTACTTCCACCGCACCGGCCGCCGCTCCGCCGACCGGCTCCTCTGGCTCGCCCACGCCTCCACCCCGCAGGGCTCCCTCACCCTCGACGACGGGGCCGTCCGTGCCGTCGTCGAGGGCAAGAAGTCCCTGCTCGCGGCCGGTCTGGCGGGCGTCGAGGGCGATTTCGTGGCCGGCGACCCGGTCGAGCTGCGCGACGCCGCCGGCCGGGCCGTCGCCCGCGGCCTCGTCAACTTCGACGCCAAGGAGATCCCCCGGATGCTCGGCCGCTCCACCCACGAGCTCGCCAAGGAACTGGGCCCGGAGTACGAGCGCGAGATCGTCCACCGCGACGACCTCGTCGTCATCGGCTGAAGGCGCCGCGGGCCGCACACGGCCGGACGGTCCGCCGGGCCGCACGCCGCGCACCGTACGCCATCCGTCGGACACCACCCGCCGAAACGGCTGAAACTGCGGCCATCCGGAAGGGACGTTCACCAAAACCGCCCCAAGTGCCGCCTCGGACTGGTCAACTTTGTCTCGGGGGTTAAGAGCAAGGCGGGGTACAGCACCACACGCATCACACAGGAGGCCGCCGGTGAGACGAGCGCGCCCAGGGGCGCCGCCCCGTGGGACTGCCGAACGCGCCCTGACCAGTGTCGAGGCCGGAGCCGACTTCGACGAGGCACGGGACAGGTCCACGGACAGGAAGACCGAGACCACCACCGACACGGGTGAGGCACGCGAGACACGTGAGGCACGCGCCGAGGAACGGCCCGTGTCCAAGCTCTGGCACATCACCCTCAGCGTGTCGGGCGTGGAGTCGCCGCTGAAGGAGGTGCGACGGGGGCTCGAACAGCTGGCCCACGACCATCCCTTCCTGCTGACCAGCCGCTACGCCAACGATCACGCCGAGATCCGGTACTGGGAGGAGGCCCGCGACCTGCACGACGCGGCGGCCGTCGCCCTGCGCCTGTGGGGCGAGCACCGGCAGACCGCCAAGCTGCCGCCCTGGGAGATCGTGGGCCTGGAGGTCATCGACCGCGAGACCTACCACCAGCGGATCGCGGAGGGCTACGGCCCGCCGCCCGCCGCCCCGGTCGGAGTCCACCCCTACTGAGGGACGGGACCTCCGGCGGAGGACGACCGGGACACGCCCCGGGACCCGTCCGGGACGCGCCTCGGGGTGCGCTTCGGAAGGTGTCCGGGGACGTGCCTCGGGGTGTGCTCCGGAAGGTGTCCGGGGACGTGCCTCGGGGTGTGCTCCGGAAGGTGTCCGGGGACGTGCCTCGGGGTGCGCTCCGGAAGGTGTCCGGGGGCACGTCTCGGGGTGCGCTCCGGGAGGCGTCCAGGGGCACGTCTCGCAGTGCGGGATACGTGAGGGATGTCCGCGGGGCTGCCAGTACCCTGCGGACATGACCTCGCTCACGCCCCTCGACAGCCTCTCCCCGGTCACCCGGGCCGCCCACCGGGCTCGCGCCGCCGCCGCCGAAATCGCGCCACTCCCGCGCGCGGCCAAGGACGAGGCCCTCCTCGCCGTCGCGGACGCCCTCGAAGCGCGCACCGCCGAGATCGTCGAGGCCAACGCCGTGGACGTCGCCAAGGCCCGCGAGGCCGGCACCAGCGAGGCCGTCGTCGACCGGCTCACCCTCACCCCCGAGCGCGTCCGGGCCATCGCCGCCGACGTCCGCGACGTGGCCGCGCTGCCCGACCCCGTCGGCGAGGTCGTCCGCGGCTCGACCCTCCCCAACGGCATCGACCTGCGCCAGGTCCGCGTCCCCCTCGGCGTCGTCGGCATCATCTACGAGGCCCGCCCGAACGTCACCGTCGACGCCGCCGCCCTCTGCCTCAAGTCCGGCAACGCCGTCCTCCTCCGCGGCTCCTCCTCCGCGTACGCCTCCAACAACGCCCTGGTGAACGTGGTGCGCGATGCCGTCGGGGGCGCCGGGCTGCCCGCCGACGCGGTCCAGCTCGTCCCCGGCGAGTCCCGCGAGTCCGTCCGCGAGCTGATGCGGGCCCGCGGCCTCGTCGACGTCCTCATCCCGCGCGGCGGCGCCTCCCTGATCAGGACCGTCGTCGAGGAGTCCACCGTCCCGGTCATCGAGACCGGCACCGGCAACTGCCACGTCTACGTCGACGCCGACACCGACCTCGACATGGCCGTGGACGTCCTGATCAACTCCAAGGCCCACCGGGTCAGCGTCTGCAACGCCGCCGAGACCCTCCTCGTCCACCAGGACGTCGCCGAGGCCTTCCTGCCCCGGGCCCTCGACGCCCTCGCCGAGGCCGGCGTCACCGTCCACGCCGACGAGCGGACCCTCGCCCTCGCCGAGGGCTCCAAGGCCACCGTCGTCCCGGCCACCACGGAGGACTGGGAGACCGAGTACCTGTCGTACGACATCGCCGCCGCCGTCGTCGACTCCCTCGACAAGGCCGTGGAGCACATCCGGACGTGGTCCTCCGGCCACACCGAGGCGATCGTCACCACCTCGCAGGCCGCGGCCCGCCGCTTCACCCAGCTGGTCGACTCCACCACGGTCGCCGTGAACGCCTCCACCCGGTTCACGGACGGCGGCCAGTTCGGCTTCGGCGCCGAGATCGGCATCTCCACCCAGAAGCTGCACGCCAGGGGTCCCATGGGCCTTCCCGAGCTGACCTCGACCAAGTACATCGTCACCGGCGACGGTCACGTGCGGTAACACCTCCTTCCGGTCCGTACGGGCTTTCGGTACGGGCGGGGAGGCTTCGCACTCTCCCTGCCCAAAACCCCCTTCCGGGTCTACTCTGAATCCGTGCCGGACGACGTGGGGGGCAGGCCGTTCCAGAACGGCGGAGACCCCGAGGACTCTGTCGACCGCGGAGGCGCTGACGAGGTCCACGCCGCCGTGGTCTTCGACGAGGAGTTCGTGAGGGCCGCGACCGTCCACGAGCCGACCGCGGTCGAGCGGCTCCTCGCCGCCGCCCAGGCCCGTGCCGAGGCCGAGTCGGCCCGCGCCCGCGCGGGCGGCGGACCGGTCGACGACGACCCCTACGGGGACGGCCACGATCCGCTGGGCCTCACCTACGAGCCCGACGACATCGGCGACGACGACAGCCCCTACGGCCCCCACGGCGGCGCCCTGCGCCCCTACCGGGGCAGCGCCCGCTGGCACCGGCCCGTCGCCTGGGTCCTCGCCCTCGTCATGGGCGTCGGCATGGTCGCCCTCGCCTTCAGCGCCGTCTACCGGGGCGCCGCCGCCAACCGCCAGGACCAGGTCCCGCCGCCGGCCACCACCGGCGTCGACGCGCCGACCCCCAACCCGGCCCCGCCCGCGGCCCGCGCCCCCGCCGTGGGCTCCGCGTCCCCCGGATAGCCCCCGGGAGCCTCCCGAACCCGGATCGGCCCCGGACCGGACCTGGATCGGGCCCGCGAACGGTCCCGAACCCGGACTCCGGCCCGTCCCGTGCCGGTCCCGTGCCGTTTCCCCGCCGGGCCCCGGCCGCCCCGATGGCGGAATTCTTCGGAACTTGTCGTGTACCTGGGCGTTTACCGAAGCCCCCGCAGACCTACCCTGAAGGTATGGCAGGGCGTGGCGACCCGCCTGAGGGGACACCCGAGGGGTTCCCCGGCGGTGGTGAGGACGAGTACCGATCCGTCGTCTTCGACGAGGCGTTCGTCCGCGCTGCCCGCCTCCAGGAGTTCTCCGCCCGCGAGCGGATGGGCGAGCACGCCCAGGCCGTCCGCAGCCTCCCCACCGGGTCCCCCCGGAGCGGCTCCCGCCAGGCGGTCCTCCTCGTCCTCCTCGTCCTCCTCGCCTTCGGCACCGCCGTCTACCTGGGCGTCCGCAACCCGTACCAGCCCCCCGTCGACCAGCGTGCCGAGCCCCTGCGGACCACCGTCGTCCGGCTCGCGCCCCGTGATCCCGTCCCCGGCGGCGAGCCCGCGCGGCTCTTCGCCCGCAGCCCGGCCGCCGAGTACCGCGTCGGGGCCGCCGGCATCGCCCTGCCGGTCGCCGGACGCACCATGCACTTCGCCGAGAGCCAGGTCCTCGCCGCCCTCGACATCGCCAGGGACTACCTCGTCGCCTCCTCACTGGATCCCGAAGTCCTGAGCGGGGCCACCGCGCGTCCCCCGCGCCTCCTGCTCGACCCCGACCAACTGGCGCAGTTCGACCGGAGCGTCGAGTCGCCCGCCGACGACGGTCGGCACGCCCCCGCCGCCTGGCTCGTCCGCTTCGACCCCCGCGAGGCCGCCCTCGCCGATCCCGGCGTCCGCGTCCGGGGCACCCTCCGCTTCGAGGAGACCGGGCCCGACACCCTCGACGTCACGGCGGACCACACGTACACCTACGCACTCCGCCCGGTCACCCGCGGCACGGGGCCGGTCGCCGCGGCGTCCCTCTTCACCGTCCACCGCGTCGTGCACTTCCGCTTCGACCGCGAGGACCTGCGGGCGCACCGCGCCGAACTGCTGAGCAGCACCTCGGAGGCCGGGCCGCAGGCCTGCGACGCGGACACCACGGGCTCCCTGAAGCCGCTCCTGGCGGGGGCGCGGGCCTCCGAGGCGGGCGGCGGCCCGGCGGTCACCGACCCGTACGCCACGGACCGGCCCGCCGCCCCCTCGCTGTGCGGAGTGCTGGCCCCGGGGGCTCAGCCCTCGTTCTGACCGTCCCCGGCGTCCTTTCCGGCGTCCTTTCCGGGGCCCTTCCCGGCGTCGTCACCGGCCGGGGCCCCGCCCTCGGCCGCGCCGCCGTCCGCCTTCGCGGAGCCCTGGCCGCCGAACCGGTTGCGCAGCCGTCCGCCCAGGTCGCCCGCCAGGTCACCGGCGCCGCCGGCTATGTCCCCGACCAGCTTGAACAGCGGGTCCTTGCTGGTCCGCACGGTCTCGGCGTAGTGACCCGCCGACTCGCGGAAGGAGTCCGAGACCGAGGTGTCCTTGTCCTCCGAGCGCTTCGGGTAGTGCCCGTCCATGATCCGCTGGAAGTCGCGGCTCTCCGACCACTTCTTCAGCTCCGCCGCGCGGACGGCGGTGAAGGGGTGCGAGCGCGGCAGCACGTTGAGGATCTTCAGGACCGAGTCCCGCAGGTCTCCGGCCTTCTCGTACTCGTCGGCCTGGGCGAGGAACGCGTCCACGTTCATCTCGTGCAGGTGGTTGCCGCCGGCGATCTTCATCAGGCCGCGCATCGAGGCCCGCACGTCCTGCCCGACGAGCAGCCCGGCCCGGTCGGCGGAGAGCTCCGACTTGCGGAACCACTCGCGCAGCGCCGTCACGATGGCGGTGATCGCGACCGTCCCCAGCGGGATCCAGGCGATCTTGAGCGCCAGGTTGGTGAGGAACAGCAGGACCGTCCGGTACACGGAGTGCCCGGAGAGCGCGTGCCCGACCTCGTGGCCGACGACCGCCCGCATCTCCTCCTCGTCGAGGAGCTCCACGAGGCCGGTGGTGAGCACGATGATCGGCTCGTCCAGGCCGATGCACATCGCGTTGGGCTTCGGGTCCTGCGTCACGTACATCGGCGGGACCTTCTCCAGGTCCAGGATGTAACAGGCGTCCCGCAGCATGTCGTTGAGGTGGCTGAACTGCGCGTCGCTCACCCGGACGGAGTCCGAGAGGTAGAGGAGCCGCAGACTGCGCTCCGGCAGCAGTCCGCTGAGCGCCTTGAAGGCCGTGTCGAAGCCGCTGAGCTTGCGCAGCGCCACCAGCGCCGAGCGGTCGGCCGGGTGCTCGTAGGCCCGCGAGGAGATGCCGGGGAACCGCTTCCGCTGCCTGCTCGGCGCGCTCCCGTGGTCGTTCTCGGTCATGGATGCCCCCTGTTCGTACGAGTCGGTGCTCGTCCCCCTGACTGCCCCCAGACTAGGCGGTGGCGCTACGGTGTGGCGGGGCCTGTGGATAACTCGGGCACCGAGGACGACCGAAGGGCACGACCGACATGCCGGACACAGCCGCCACCGCCGACGCCGCTGCCGCCCTGCTCGCCGCCGCGGACCAGGGCCCGGGCGACACGCTCCGGATCGTGCTGCTCGTCTCGATCGTGGGCGGGGTCCTGCTCGCCTGGTTCCTGCTGCGCGGTTACCGCACCGACGGCACGGACGACACGGGCGGCAGGGACGCCGCCGCCGGGACGGGCGGCACCGACGGTGTGGGCAGGGGGGACGCCACCGCCGCTACGGGCACCACTGCCGGTACGGACGCCACCGCCGGGCCGGGCGGCAACACGGAGCGCGACGCGAACGCCTGAGTCGGCGTGAGCGCGTCCGGACGGCCCGCATACGATGTGCGCGAAGTCTCCGCTCCCATCCCCGATCGATAGGTCTGCCGAAGATGAGCCTCCACAGCACCGCTGCCAACCTGGTCACTCTCGCCGAGGGCGCCGAGCACGGCGGCAACCACGAAAGCCTCAGCCCCTACCTCACCGGTATCGGCGCCTTCGGCGCCCTGATGCTCCTGCTGTGGATCACCACCCGCTTCAACCGCGACCGCTGAGCCGACACCGCTGATCCGGCGGACGCTGCCGTGCCAGTAGGCTCTGCACGCATGGGAGAGCAGGAAGTGCCTACTGGCGGGCGCGGCAAGCGCCGACTCGGCGTGATGGGCGGAACCTTCGACCCGATCCACCACGGACACCTGGTGGCGGCCAGCGAGGTCGCCGCCCTGTTCCACCTCGACGAGGTGGTGTTCGTGCCGACCGGGCAGCCGTGGCAGAAGGGCCACAAGGCCGTGTCCGCGCCCGAGGACCGTTATCTGATGACGGTCATCGCGACCGCGTCCAACCCGCAGTTCTCGGTCAGCCGGATCGACATCGACCGCGGCGGCGCGACCTACACCATCGACACCCTGCGGGACCTGGCCTCCCTCAACGCCGACTCGGACCTCTTCTTCATCACCGGGGCCGACGCGCTGTCGCAGATCCTCACCTGGCGCGACGCGGAGGAGCTCTTCGCGCTCGCCCACTTCATCGGCGTCACCCGCCCGGGCCATGACCTCACCGACGACGGCCTGCCCAAGGGCGGGGTCTCGCTCGTCGAGATCCCCGCGCTCGCCATCTCCTCCACCGACTGCCGGGCGAGGGTCGCGCAGGGCGATCCCGTCTGGTATCTGGTGCCGGACGGCGTGGTGCGCTACATCGACAAGCGCCAGTTGTACCGCGGCCAGTGAGCTTCGGGGAGGGGCACCGGTGAACGACCAGCAGCATCCGTACGACCCGTACTATCCGCAGCCGCAGATCATCGGCTACGACGAGTACGGGCAGCCGGTGTACCAGCAGCCGCAGGCGCAGCAGCAGTCCGCGCAGCACTACGACCCGTACGGCGGTCAGCAGCAGCCGGCGCAGCCGCAGCAGGCGTACGGCTACGACCCCTACGCCCAGCAGCAGCCACAGGCGCAGCAGCCGCCGTCGCAGTCCTCGTACGACCCGTACGGGCAGCAGGGCTACGCCTACCCCTCGTACGACACCGGGGCCGGGACCGAGACCGGGCAGCAGTGGGCCGCTCAGCCCCAGCAGCCCCAGGCCCAGCCGCAGCCCCAGGCCCAACCCCAGCACCAGCCGCAGCCGCAGTCCCGGACCCAGCCCGCCCGCCCGGCCCCCGAGGCCCCGGCCGCGCCCGTCGCCGCCCCGCCCGGCGTCCCCGGCCAGCGCCCCGCCTCCGAGCGGCCCGCCCCGGGCCGGGCCGCCCCCGGGCGCCCCGCCCCGTCCCGCACGGACGACGACGACCGCGAGTACCGCACCGAGCAGTTCTCGTTCATCGAGGAGCCCGACGAGGACTCCGAGGACGTCATCGACTGGCTCAAGTTCACCGAGAGCCGCTCGGAGCGGCGCGAGGAGGCCAGGCGGCGGGGCCGCAACCGGATCGTCGCGCTCGTCGTCGTCCTCGTGCTCGCCGTCGTCGGCGGCGTCGGCTACCTGTGGTCCGCGGGCCTGCTCCCCGGCACCTCCGCCCCCGAGCAGAAGGGGGCCACCGCGACCGGCCCCCAGAAGCGCGACACCATCGTGGTCCACCTCCACGACACCACGAACGGCGGAACGTCCACCGCCCTGCTCGTGGAGAACGCGACCACCCGCCAGGGCACCACCGTCCTGCTCCCCGGCTCCGTCGTCGTCGCCGACTCCGAGGGCGCCGCGACCACCCTCGGCAAGTCGGTCGAGGACGACGGCTCCAGCGGCACCCGGGAGTCGATCGGCAACCTCCTCGGAACGAAGATCACCGGCACCTGGCGCCTGGACACCCCGTACCTGGAGAACCTCGTCGAGGTCGTCAGCGGCATCGAGACCGACACCGACACCGACGTGCCCGCCCCCAAGAACGGCGCCGAGCCGCTCGTCAGGAAGGGCGAGAAGCAGACGCTGAACGGCCGCGCGGCCGTCGCCTACGCCACCTACCGGGCCCCCGGCGAGGCCGACGCCAAGCAGCTCCAGCGCTTCGGCCAGGTCCTGTACGGAGTGCTGCGGAAGATCTCCGACGACCCCGCGGCCGCCACGATCACCATCGAGACCCTCCAGCAGATCCTCGACCCCTCGCTCCCGGAGAAGGACCTCGGCGCCTCCCTGGCCAAGCTCGCCGAGCACGCCAAGGTCGGCTCCTACAAGACGGCTCTGCTCCCGGTGGAGGAGGACGGCGCGCTGACCGACGGCGCGAGCGACAGCGTCGTGAAGGACATCCTCGGCGGCAAGGTCACCGCCCCCGAGACGGACGGGGTCACCCGGGTCTCCCTGCGGGACGGCTCCGGGAAGAACGCGACCGAGGCCGCCCGGATCGTGCTGGCCAACGGCGGCTACGCCTTCGTGGGCGGCACCGGGGCGCCGGTCCAGGAGAAGTCCGAGGTCCTCTACCGCGACGACGCCCAGAAGGCGGCGGCCGCCGAGGTGGCCAAGACGCTCGGCCTCCCGGCCGGCTCGGTAGGCAAGGGCGAGACCACGGGATCGGCCGCCGTCACCGTCGTCCTGGGCCGGGACTACAAGCTCCCGGAGGCCCGCTAGCGGCGCTCCGGAAAAGGCAGACGGCGGCGTCGGCGGTCCGTGAGACCCTGGAGGGGTACTGGACCGCCGACGAAAGCCTGCTTGTGACCGCCACGGACCGTTCCATCGAGCTCGTCAAGACCGCCGCTCAGGCGGCCGCCGACCGGCTCGCGCACGACATCATCGCGTACGACGTCAGCGACGTGCTGTCGATCACCGACGCCTTCCTGCTCGCCTCCGCGCCCAACGACCGCCAGGTCAAGTCGATCGTCGACGAGATCGAGGAGCGGCTGCTCAAGGAGCTCGGCGCCAAGCCGGTCCGCCGCGAGGGCGACCGCGACGCGCGCTGGATCCTGCTGGACTACGTCGACATCGTCGTCCACGTCCAGCACAGCGAGGAGCGGGTCTTCTACGCCCTGGAGCGGCTGTGGAAGGACTGCCCCGAGCTGGAGCTGCCCGAGGACGCCGCGAAGACCCGCGGCAAGGGGGCCGAGCACGCCGCCCTGACCGGCGTCGACACCGCCGGTCACGCCTCCGGCCTCCCCGACGGACCGGACGGTGAGCTGAGCTGAGCGCCACCAGGGGCGGCACCGGCCGCCGCATCGTCCTCTGGCGCCACGGCCAGACCTCCTGGAACCTGGAGCGCCGCTTCCAGGGCTCGACCGACATCGAGCTGACGGAGACCGGCGTCGCCCAGGCGCGCCGGGCCGCACGGCTGCTCGCCGCGCTCCAGCCGGACGCCATCGTGGCCTCCGACCTGAAGCGGGCGGCGGCCACCGCCGCCGAACTCGCCGCGCTCACCGGCCACGACGTCGCCCACGACGCCGCGCTGCGCGAGACGTACGCGGGGGAGTGGCAGGGGCTGACCCACGACGAGATCGTGGCGCGGTACGGCGAGCAGTACGCCGCCTGGAAGCGCGGCGAGCCCGTGCGCCGGGGCGGCGGCGAGCTGGAGACCGAGGTGGCCGACCGGGCCGCCCCCGTGGTCCTGGAGCACGCCGACAAGGTCCCCGAGAACGGCACGCTCGTCGTGGTCAGCCACGGCGGCACCATCCGCACCACCATCGGCCGGCTCCTGGGCCTGGAGTCCCGGCACTGGGAGAGCCTGGGCGGGCTCTCGAACTGCTGCTGGTCCGTCCTCGGCGAGGGCGCGCGCGGCTGGCGCCTGATGGAGCACAACGCCGGCACCCTGCCCGAGCCGGTCCTCGGCGACGACGACTGAGCCCCGCGGAGCCCGCGACGGGCCTGCCGGACCCGGATTTCACTTTCCGGCAGGTCACAGGCTAGAGTTCTTCTTGTTCGCAGCGCGGAGCGCGAAGAACACGAGGGGCTATAGCTCAGTTGGTAGAGCGCCTGCATGGCATGCAGGAGGTCAGGAGTTCAATTCTCCTTAGCTCCACAGTCACCGAATCCCGTCCCCACCAGGGGGCGGGATTCGTCGTTTCACCACGTTGTGCCGAGTACGCCGGCCCCCTTGCGGGGCCATGGCAGAATCGGACGGCCGGAGGGGGACAGGATCCGGACGGGAGGGTGGCCCACGTGCTCGGCGACAACGGCAGGGTGTCCTGTCGGCGCACGACCAGGTGCACGACGGGGCCCGCGACCCGCGGCCACAGCTGGAGCTGACTGATGGGTGCACACAGGCGGAAGTGCGACTGGTGCGGCAGCGGCACGCCCATCGTGCGCGACATGGACCCCGTCAACGCCGAGTTCCAGTACTGGTGCGAGGAGTGCGCGCGGGCGCTGATCATAAAAGGCGACCCGATCGAGACCTACCGCGAGCTGGAGGGGGAGCCGATCTACGGCCGGCTCCTCGACGAGCACTGCACCCTCAAGCGGTTCTACTCCTTCGCCACGGCCTGAGGCTCCCGCGCCGCCGGACGCCCCTGCTCCGCCACCGCCGGACGCTCCTGCTCCGGTACGGCCTCCAGGAGCGGTTCCGCCGTCGTCGCGCCGGTCCCTTCCGCGCGGCCGGTGTCCGTCCCGTGGCCGGCGCCCGTCCCGCGCAGCCTCCGCCGCGTCAGCACGTACCCCGCGAGCAGCGCCGTCGTCGTCAGCGGATAGACGGCGGAGAGCAGCATCTGGCCCGCGTTCTGGTCCAGTTCGGGGCGGCCCGGGTCGTGCGGGACCCACCACAGCGCGAACGACGCGAACACCAGGGCCACCGGTCCCGTCACCCGCCACGCGCGCGTGGCGCGGTCCGCGAGCAGGATCAGCAGCGGCACGCACCAGACCCAGTGGTGGGACCACGAGATCGGGCTGATCATCAGCGCCGTGAACGCGCAGACGACCACCGCCACGGCCTTGTCGCCGCGCAGCGCGGCCCGTACCGCCACCACCATCGCGACGCCGCCCATGAGGGCCGCCGTCACCGCCCACCACATGCCCGGGTCGTCGGTGTGCATCAGCCGGGCCAGGACGCCGCGGATGGACTGGTTGGCGGTCTCCTCGGCGAAACCGACCCGGCCCGTCTCGAACAGGGTCTCGGTCCAGAACTTCTTCGAGTCCGCGGGCAGCGCGACCACCACGGCCAGCGTCGTCCCGAGGAAGACCCCCGTCGCCGTCGCCGCCGTGCGCAGCCACTGGTTCCAGGACCGGTCCCGGCGCCACAGCAGCAGACCCGCGACGAGCAGCAGGACCACGAAGAGCCCCGGTGTGAGTTTCACCGCGGTCGCCAGACCGATGCCGAGGCCGGCCCAGCGGCTGCCCGCGCGGCGCGTGAGGTCCCAGAGCACCGCCACGGCTATGAGCAGGTTGATCTGGCCGTACCGCAGGGTCGTCCACACCGGCTCGCACCAGACCACGACCGCGGCGATCCAGAACGTCGCGCGCCACAGGTCCGCGCGGGACAGCGACGGGCGCACCAACCGGACCGAGAGCTGGACCAGGGCGACCACCAGGAGCAGGTTCCCCCCGGTGGTGAGGGTCCGCATCAGCGGGACGCCCACCAGGGTCAGCGGGACGAACAGCAGGGCCGCGAAGGGCGGGTACGTCATGCCGAGGTTCGCCGAGGTGGCGCGCATCGCGTACAGGTCGCCGCCGGCCCGGACCGTCTCCCCCTCGGCCCGGTAGACCATCACGTCGAGCATGTTCACGTGGGCGAGGCGTTGCGCCACCCAGAAGGCCGCGAACGAGAGCAGACAGACCGCCGCGGCGGTGACCAGGGGCCACGGCCGGGCACGGGTTTTCGAGAGCACGGAGACGGACACAGTCGGCGACCCTACCCGGCGGTCCCGGAGGCCTCCGGGAATCGATTTGGAGATCTGCCGGGAAGCCGGTTAATGTTCTGTCTGTCGCCGCGAGGGAAACCGGAACGGAGACGGAAAGCAAGGGGCTATAGCTCAGTTGGTAGAGCGCCTGCATGGCATGCAGGAGGTCAGGAGTTCAATTCTCCTTAGCTCCACAGAAAATCCACGGAAGACCGTGGAACGGAGAGCGGGTCACCCGGATCGGGTGGCCCGCTCTCTCGTGTCCCGCCCCACGGAACGCCGGTGCGGCCCGTGCGGCCGCTGCGGTACCCTGGCGCCATGCGTGCCGTACGCCTCCTGCTTACCGAGCCGCGCTGACCAGTCCCGACGGACGACAGACATTCCGTCGGAGTCGGCGCGGCATCCCCTCCTGTGCGAGGGGATTTTTCATTTCGGGCAGTCAGTGGCCGTGGGCAGAGACGATCGATGGAGCTTCAAGGACCATGACCGAGATCAATACGGCCGCCGAGACGGCGGCCCCGCATCGCTACACGGCGGCCATGGCCGCCGACATCGAGGCACGCTGGCAGGACTTCTGGGACGCCGAGGGCACGTACGAGGCCCCGAACCCCACAGGTGACCTGGCGGGGGATCCCGCGGTCGCCGCACGGCCCAAGAAGTTCATCATGGACATGTTCCCGTACCCCTCGGGCGCGGGACTGCACGTCGGCCACCCCCTGGGCTACATCGCGACGGACGTCTTCGCCCGCCACGCGCGCATGACCGGCCACAACGTGCTGCACACCCTGGGCTTCGACGCCTTCGGCCTGCCGGCCGAGCAGTACGCCGTGCAGACGGGCACGCACCCGCGCGTGTCCACCGAGGCCAACATGGAGAACATGAAGGTCCAGCTGCGCCGGCTGGGCCTGGGCCACGACAAGCGCCGGTCGTTCGCCACGATCGACCCGGAATACTACAAGTGGACCCAGTGGATCTTCCTGCAGATCTTCGACTCCTGGTACGACGACGAGGCCGGAAGGGCCCGTCCGATCGCCGAGCTGGTCGAGCGGTTCGAGAACGGCACGCGTGAGATCCCCGGCACCACGCGCGCGTGGAGCGAGCTGAGCGCCACCGAGCGCGCCGACGTCCTGGGCGAGTACCGCCTGGCGTACGCCTCCGACGCGCCCGTCAACTGGTGCCCCGGCCTGGGCACCGTCCTGGCCAACGAGGAGGTCACCGCCGACGGACGCTCCGAGCGCGGCAACTTCCCCGTCTTCAAGTCCAAGCTGCGCCAGTGGAACATGCGGATCACCGCCTACGCGGACCGCCTGCTGGACGACCTGGACGCGCTGGACTGGCCCGAGGCCATCAAGCTGCAGCAGCGGAACTGGATCGGCCGCTCCGAGGGCGCCCGCGTCGACTTCCAGGTCGGCGACGCCGGTGCCATCACCGTCTTCACCACCCGCCAGGACACCCTGTTCGGCGCCACCTACATGGTCCTGGCCCCCGAGCACGACCTGGTCGAGAAGATCGTCCCGGCCGCCTGGCCCGAGGGCACCCACGAGGTGTGGACCGGCGGCCACGCCACCCCCGCCGAGGCCGTCGACGCCTACCGCAAGCAGGCCGCCTCCAAGTCCGACGTGGAGCGCCAGGCCGAGGCCAAGGACAAGACCGGCGTCTTCACCGGCGCGTACGCGGCCAACCCGGTCAGCGGCGAGCGGGTCCCGGTCTTCATCGCCGACTACGTCCTGATGGGCTACGGCACCGGCGCCATCATGGCCGTCCCCGCGCACGACAGCCGCGACTTCGCCTTCGCGCGCGCCTTCGAGCTGCCGATGCGCTGCGTCGTCGAGCCGAGCGACGACCGCGGCACCGATCCCTCCACCTGGGACGACGCCTTCGCCTCCTACGAGGCGAAGCTGGTCAACTCCGCCAACGACGAGATCTCCCTGGACGGCCTGGGCGTCGTCGACGCCAAGGCCCGGATCACCGCCTGGCTGGCCGACCGCAGCATCGGCGAGGGCACCGTCAACTTCCGGCTGCGCGACTGGCTGTTCAGCCGCCAGCGGTACTGGGGCGAGCCCTTCCCGATCGTCTACGACGAGGACGGCGTCGCCCACGCGCTGCCCGAGTCGATGCTGCCGCTGGAGCTGCCCGAGGTCGAGGACTACTCGCCGCGCACCTTCGACCCGGACGACGCGGACACCCGCCCGGAGACCCCGCTGTCCCGCAACGAGGACTGGGTGAACGTCACCCTGGACCTGGGCGACGGCCCCAAGAAGTACCGCCGCGAGACCAACACCATGCCCAACTGGGCCGGTTCCTGCTGGTACGAGCTGCGCTACCTGGACCCGCACAACTCCGAGAAGCTGGTCGACCCGGCCGTCGAGCAGTACTGGATGGGTCCCCGCGAGGGCATGCCGACCGGTGGCGTCGACCTGTACGTCGGCGGCGCCGAGCACGCCGTGCTGCACCTGCTGTACGCGCGCTTCTGGTCCAAGGTCCTGTTCGACCTGGGCCACGTCTCCTCGGCCGAGCCCTTCCACAAGCTGTACAACCAGGGCATGATCCAGGCCTTCGTCTACCGGGACGCGCGCGGGATCGCCGTGCCGGCGGCCGAGGTCGAGGAGCGCGACGGCGGCTTCTGGTACCAGGGCGAGAAGGTCTCCCGCGTCCTGGGCAAGATGGGCAAGTCCCTGAAGAACGCCGTGACGCCGGACGAGATCTGCGCCGAGTACGGCGCCGACACCCTGCGCCTGTACGAGATGGCGATGGGCCCGCTGGACGTGTCGCGCCCCTGGGACACGCGCGCGGTGGTCGGCCAGTACCGGCTGCTGCAGCGGCTGTGGCGCAACATCGTCGACGAGTCGACCGGCGAGGTCACCGTCGTCGACGCCGCGCCCGACGAGGAAACGCTGCGCGCCCTGCACAAGGCGATCGACGGCGTCGCGCAGGACATGGCCGCGATGCGCTTCAACACCGCCATCGCCAAGATCACCGAGCTGAACAACCACCTGACCAAGACCGGCGGCGCTGTCTCCCGCCCGGTCGCCGAGCAGCTGGTGCTGCTGGTCGCCCCGCTGGCGCCGCACATCGCCGAGGAGCTGTGGCGCAGGCTGGGCCACAGCGGGTCGGTCGTCCACCGGGACTTCCCGGTCGCCGACCCGGCGTACGTCGTCGACGAGACCGTGACCTGCGTCGTGCAGATCAAGGGCAAGGTCAAGGCCCGCCTGGAGGTCTCCCCGTCGATCACGGACGCGGACCTGGAGGCGCTGGCCCTGGCCGACCCGCACGTGGTCACGGCGCTGGGCGGTGCCGAGATCCGCAAGGTGATCGTGCGCGCGCCGAAGCTGGTCAACATCGTCGCGGGCTAGTCGGCCGGTCGGCAAGTCGGCTGGTCGGTTGGCCGGCGGGTCGGTGATGCGCGGTCGCCGAGCGGCCGGGCATAGGGGTTTCCCCTACGGGCAGGTTGGGGGTTCCGATGGAACCCTCGGCCTGCCCGTTCCGTTTACCGTGGAGGAACCACAACCGTGTGGTGAGTCGACCGATGCCGGAGGGGCGCCCATGGAAGCCACGATTCTCACGATCCTGGCGCTGCTCTTCTTCGCCTTCGTGGCGCTCGGGGTGTACGCGGCGGTGAAGGTCACGAAGGCCGCCAAGCGCGGCGTCGACCGCACCCTGGACCAGGCCCGGCGCACGGTCGAGGACACCACGCTGCGGGCCAAGAGCTTCGGCCAGGCCGGCGCGGCGGGCGAGCTGGCCCGGCTGCGGCTCTCGCTGCGCACCTCGATGCGCGCCACGCAGGAGGCGCTGCAGGCGGGCGTCGGCCAGGACGCCTCGCTGAAGGAGTCGCTCGACCTGTTCAACCGGCTCAGCGGACACGGTCTCGAACTCGACGCCGACCTCAAGCGCCTGGAGCGGGAGCCCGACCGGGCGTGGGTGGCCGGCCAGCTCCCCGAACTCACCGCGCGGACCGAGCGGATCACGAGCTCGGCCGACGCGCTGCGCCGCGCCGCCCGGGACCGGGCCGTGCGGTTCGCCGAGGACGACCTGTCGACGCTCAGCGCCCAGATCGACGTAGAGGCCGGAGCCCTGCGCCACTGGGCCGACCCTGAGCCCGCGCCGGGCGCCACCACCGCGGGCGCGGAGGAGCGGGGACGTCCCGCCGGGGCCACCGGCCGGGCGGCGGATGCCGGGCCCGGACCTCGGAGCGAGCCGTCCGCGATCACGGGGCCCGACCCCCGGCTGACCGCGTACCCCTGGGAGAAGTCGGCCCGCCCGGAGACCACCACCTGACGGTACGGCCGACCGGAAGTCCGTTCGGAGTCGGCCGGGAAGCAGATCAGGGGGCCGGTCGGAAGGGTGGCCGGAAGGGCGGCCGCGGGGCGGGGTGCCCGTCGACGTCCTGGGATACGGCGGGGGGCCGGGCTGCCGTGCGGCGGTCCCGGCGGGTAACCTCCCGCTCATGTCCCGGCATGTCGCGATCGTCACCGATTCAACGGCCTACCTGCCACGCCAGACGAGGGAGCGGCACGCCATCACCACGGTCCCGCTGACCGTCGTCATCGGCGACCGCGCCCTGGAGGAGGGCACGGAGATCTCGGCCGAAGCCCTCGCTCAGGCCCTCCAGAAGCGGCGTTCCGTCACCACCTCCCGCCCCAGCCCCGAGGTCTTCGCCGAGACCTACCGCGAGGCCGCCGAGGCCGGTGCGCGGGGCGTCGTCTCGCTCCACCTGTCCGCCGAGGTCTCCGGGACCTACGACGCGGCCGTGCTGGCCGCGAAGGCCGCCCCCGTGCCCGTGCGCGTGGTGGACACCCGCATGATGGGAATGGCGCTGGGCTTCTGCGCCCTGGCGGCGGCGCAGACCGTGGAGGCCGGAGGCTCGCTCGACGAGGCCGTCGCGGCGGCCGAGAAGCGCGCCGCCGGCATCTCCGCCTTCTTCTACGTCGACACCCTGGACTATCTGCGCCGGGGCGGGCGCATCGGCACCGCGCAGGCGCTGCTGGGCTCCGCGTTCGCGGTGAAACCCCTCCTCGAACTCGACGGCGGGCGGATCGAGCTGAGGGAGAAGGTGCGGACGGCCTCGAAGGCCATCGCACGCCTGGAGGAGATCGCGGTGGAGCGGGCCGGCTCCGGGCCGGTCGACATCGCCGTGCACCACCTGTCCGCGCCGGAACGTGCCGCCACGCTCGCGGACCGGCTCAGGGAACGCGTCCCGTCGATCGGGGAGTTCCACGTCAGCGAGGTGGGCGCGGTCATCGGCGCCCACACGGGGCCCGGGCTCCTCGCGGTCGTCGTCTCGCCGCGCTGAGACCACCGGCCGCGGGTCGGTCACCTGGGGGTGCGGCCACTCGTGAGGGTGACGGAGTTTTCCACAGCGGGGTCCTCGTCCACGGACCGCAGGTGAGTCCGGCACGGGGCATCCGTGATCCCTACCGTCACGGGCATGACGCTTCGTACACGCATTGCATCGACCGCTGACATCGCATCGACCGCTGACATCGCATCGGCCTCTGGCGCCGCATCGACCTCTGCCGTTGTCGGCGCCGCAGACACGGCTGTTCCCGGTGTTCCCGGAGCCACGAGGACGGCCCACGGCCCGACGAGCGGGCCGGGGCGGGCGGCCGGTTCGGACGGGCGCAGTCGTCCTGGAGGGCGTGGTTCGCCTCCTGGGCGGGGGCGGCGCACCCGGATCGGGCGGCGGCCCGTGGAAGTGCCCGGAGGGGGTGTACGGCGACGGGGGGACGCGCTGTTCCCGACGGCTCCTCCGTCGGAGGCGGAGTCGTACGCCGGGCCTGAGGCGTCCGAAGCGGAGGAGGTTCCCGAGGCACCGGGGCGGGCGGCTCCGCCGGTCTCTCCGCCCCGGGCGCGGGAGCGGCTGGTGGCGGGGATCCGGGACCGGACACCGCTGTGGGTGCAGACGCGGTGCGGGCTGGAGCCGAGGACGCTGGCCGCGCTGACGGTGGTCCTGCTCGTGGCGGCGGGGCTCGCGGGCGGTTACTTCTGGATGGGCCGCCCGGAGCCGGTGCACGCCCCCGAGCTGGTTCGCGCCGCCCCTGCGCCTGTCGCGCCCGCAGGGCGGGCCGGGCCGGAGGTCCGGGAAGAGGCCGGACCGCTTCCCGCCGCGGCGCACGACGCAGCGCCCGCACCGTCCGCACCGCCCGCCTCTTCCGGCGCGAAGGTCGTCGTCGACGTCGGCGGGAAGGTGCTCAGGCCGGGCGTGCTGACCCTGCCCGTAGGTGCGCGGGTGGCGGACGCCCTGCGGGCGGCGGGCGGGGTGAGGTCCGGCGCGGATCTCACCGGAATCAACCGGGCGCGTGTCCTGTCCGACGGCGAACAGGTCCTGGTCGACGTGCCGGGGGCGCAGGTCGGCGGGCCCGGTCCCGCAGGCGGAGGCGGCGCGGGAGGAGCAGGAGGGGGAGGGGCGCCGGGAACGCCGGTGAGCCTCAACACGGCCACGGTGGAACAGCTCGACACCCTCCCGGGCGTCGGACCGGTCCTCGCCCAGCACATCATCGACCACCGTACGGAACACGGCGGCTTCCGGTCGGTGAGCGAGTTGCGGGAGGTCAGCGGCATCGGCGAGCGACGGTTCGCCGACCTCGAACCGTTGGTCCGGCCGTGAAGCGGGCCCGGGGAGCGACCGAGGAGACGGGGGCGGGGGCGGAAACGGAGGCGGGGGAAGAAAGGAAGGCAGGGGCGGAAACGGAGGCAGGGACGGAAACGGAGGCAAGGGCGGAGACGTGGGAGTCGGGCCGGCGGGAAGGGCCGGCCGACCTGCGGCTTGTTCCCCTCGCGGCAGCGGCCTGGGCGGCGGCGGCCTGGGCCGTGGGTGTCACCGGGTGGTGGGCGGTCACCGGTGTCACGGCCTGTCTGACGGGGGCGGCGGCCCTGCTGGTGCGGGGTGTGATCCGGCGGCGCGGAGGCCCCGAGGGAGGCCGTGGGGCGGTCCGGCGAGGGGATCGTGGCACGGTCCCGCCGGGAGGCACCGCCGGGCGCCGGTTGCGGGCCACCGCGTGGGCCGGGGTCCTGCTGTGTGCCGCGGCCGGGGCCGCCTCGGCGGGGCTGCACGCGGCGGATCTGCGGCGCGGGCCCGTGCCGGTGCTGGCCGAGGAGTACGCGCGGGCACGTTTCGAGGTGGCGGTGACCTCCGATCCGCGGCTCACCCGGCCCAAGGTGCGGGGCAACGCCATGGCCCCGGTCTCGGTCGTCCTGGACGGCGAGGTGACCCGGGTCGAGCGGTCGGACGGTGCGGTCCACCGGACCCGGGCGCCGGTCCTGCTGATCGTGCCGCCGGGGGAGGGGCGCGAGGAGTGGCTGCGGCTCCTGCCCTCGACCGGGCTGCGGGTCGATGGCCGGCTCGCACCGCCGTCGCATCCGGGGGAACCGTTCGCCGCGGTCCTCAAGGTCGACGGAGGGGGCCCGCCCCGGATCATGGGCCGGCCGAACGCGCTCCAGCGGACGGCGGGGGAGCTGCGTGCGGGGCTGCGGAGGGCGACCGAGGGGCTCGACCCCGACGCGCGGGCCCTGCTGCCCGGCCTGGTCGTCGGGGACACCTCCAGGATCGGCCCCGAGCTGAAGGACGCCTTCGAAGCCACCGATCTCACGGATCTGCTGGCCGTGTCGGGCAGCAACCTCACGATCGTGCTGCTCCTGCTGATCGGGCGTCCCGGGCAGGCGCACCGGGCTGAGCGGGGTGGGCTCGCGCCCCGGATCGGGCTGTCGCTGCGGGTCACCGCGCTGGCCGGGGGAGGTCTGACGCTCGCCTTCGTGGTCGTCTGCCGGCCCGACCCGAGCGTGCTGCGGGCCGCCGCCTGCGGATTCGTCGCGCTGCTCGCGATCGGTACGGGGCGCAGGAGGTCGCTGATCCCCGCGCTGGCCGCCGCCGTCCTCGTCCTGGTGCTCTACGACCCCTGGCTCGCGCGGAGCTACGGGTTCCTGCTCTCGGTCCTGGCGACGGGGGCGCTGCTGACGATCGCTCCCCGGTGGAGCGACGCGCTGCGCCGGCGCGGAGTGCCCGGCCGGTTGGCGGAGGCGCTGGCCGCGGCCCTGGCGGCGCAGGCGGTGTGCGCTCCGGTCGTGACGATCTTCGCGGCCCGGGTGAGCCTGGTCGCGATCCCGGCGAACCTCTTCGCCGAACTCGCCGTGGCGCCCGCGACGGTGTGCGGGTTCGCCGCACTGGCCCTGGCGGCGCTCTGGATGCCGGCGGCGGAGGGTCTGGCGTGGGTGGCGGGGTGGCCGGTCGGGTGGATCGCGTGGGTGGCCCGCACCGGCGGCGCGCTGCCGGGGGCCGAGCTGGCCTGGCCCGGCGGGTGGTGGGGCGGACTGGCCCTCGCGCTGCTCACCGCGACCGTGGTCCTCGGGGCGCGCAGGCTGCCGTACCGGGGCGCGGTCGGCGTGCTCGCCGCCGCCCTGCTCCTGCTCGCCGTGGTGCGGCCGGCGCCTCTGTCCCGGTGGGCCACCGGATGGCCGCCACCGGACTGGGTGTTCGCGATGTGCCAGGTGGGTCAGGGGGATGCGACCGTGCTCGCGGCGGGCGGGGACTCCGCCGTCGTGGTGGACGCGGGTCCCGACCCCGCACCGGTGGACCGCTGTCTGCGCGAACTCGGAGTGAGACGGGTGCCGTTGCTGGTGCTCACCCACTTCCACGCGGACCACGTGGCCGGGCTCCCGGGAGTGCTGCGGGGGCGGTCGGTGGGGGCGATCCAGACGACCGGGCTCGAAGAGCCGCCCGCCCAGGCCGCGTTCGTGCGCCGGACGGCGGCCGAGGCCGGGGTGCCGGTGGTCCGGGCCGAACCGGGGGAGCTGCGGAGGATCGGGCCCCTGGAGTGGCGGGTGCTCTGGCCGTGGCCGAGGAGCGGGCGGACCGCAGGGAGAAGCGAGCCGTTCGAGGGGCCCAACGACGCCAGTGTCACCTTGCTGGTCCGTGCCGCCGGAGGGCTGGGTCTGCTGCTCCTCGGGGACTTGGAGCCACCGGCGCAGCGGGCGCTGTTGCGGGTCCATCCGGGTCTGGCGCCGGTGGACGTCCTCAAGGTCGCGCACCACGGGTCCGCGCACCAGGACCCGGCGCTGATACGGACCGTGCGGCCGAGGCTCGCGCTGGTCTCGGCGGGCCGGGACAACCCGTACGGCCACCCTTCGCCCCGGACGCTGGAGGCGTTGCGGGGCGGTGGGGCGCGGGTGCTGCGGACCGATCGGGACGGGGCGATCGCGGTGGTGGGGGCGGGAAGGGGACTCGTGGCCGTCCCGCGAGGCGGGTGAACCGCCCGGCAGGGGAAGGGAGGTGGCGCTCGTCGAGGAGGGAGCCGGGTTCCGGCCCGGCAGACTGGGCGTATGACCACACAGCCGACGCCCGCCGTCCAGCCCGAGTCCCCGGCGCCGCAGGGCCCTCCCGCCCCGTCCGCGCCCTTCGTGTCCGCTCCGTCCGAGGCCGAGGTCGAGGCCTATCTGCGGCGCATCGGGGCGGAGCGGCCGGTGCGCGCGGACGCCGCCACGCTGCGCGAGCTGCACCTGCTCCACCTGCGGACCGTGCCCTTCGAGAACCTCTCGATCCACCTCGGCGAACCCGTCGTCCTGGACGAGAAGGCGCTCCTCGGCAAGGTGGTCGACGCGCGCAGGGGCGGCTTCTGCTACGAGGTCAACGCCGCGTTCGCCGTCCTGCTGAGGGGACTCGGGTACGGGGTCGAGCTGCTTCAGGCGCGGGTCGTCGGGGAGGGCGGAAGGCTGGGGATCCCGTACGACCACATGGCGTTGCGGGTGGAGACGGTGGAGGGGGAGCGGTGGCTGGCCGACGTCGGGTTCGGCGACCACAGCCACTTTCCGCTGGTCCTCGACGCGCGCGACGACCAGGAGGACCCGGGAGGCGTCTTCCGGATCGCGGAGACCGCCGGTGGAGACCTGGAGGTGCTGCGGGACGGGGAACCGCAGTACCGGGTGGAGGTCCGGCCGCGTGAGCTCGCCGACTTCACGGTCGGGTCCTGGTACCACCGGACCTCGCCCGACTCGCACTTCACGCGCTCCCTCGTCTGCTCCCGGCTCACCGAGGAGGGCCGGATCACCCTCAGTGGCACGAAGTTGATCACCAGGGCCCGTGAAGAGCGCGACGAGCGGGTCCTCGACGGGGACGACGAGGTGCGGGAGGCGTACCGGGAGCTGTTCGGCATCGAGCTCGACGCGCTGCCCGTCGTATCGCCGCCCTTCGCGCGGGAGGAGAACGTCAATTCGGACTCCCGGTAACACTTGCCGACACTTGCGCCGGTTTGCCTCGAACGCCCCAGCGGTGATCGAATGCGACTTCGTTGCATAATGAACGAGTCGCACGGGGGTGCGTGAAGAATGTTCGATCGTCTCTTCGGGAAGCGCGGAGGGAACGCCGCGCGGGGCGGACCGCTCGCCGGTCTCACCGTCCCTTCCTCGGCGGGAGTGCTGAGCTGCCGGGTGCTCGATCCCGTGCACGAGCCCGTCCGGCAGGCCGGGTTCGTCGTCAGCGACGCGGCGGGGCGCAAGGTGCTGGCAGGGGAGACCGACCCGTACGGCACCGCGCTCGCGACCGTGCCGGCCGGCGAGTACCGGCTCGCGGTCACCGCCGAGGGGTACACGCCGCACCACGACACCGCCGTCGTCACCGAGGGCGTCCACACCGGCCTCGGCGACGTCCGGCTCCAGGTCGCCCCGCAGCCCCCGCTCCCGGAGCCGGGCGACTGGGAGATCGACCCGGCGCACTCGCGGATCGGGTTCACGGCGCGCCACATCGGACTGGCCCGGATCCACGGCCGGTTCAACGGCTTCGCGGGCGCGGTCCGGATCGCCGACCGCGTGGAGCGCTCCACGATGCACGTCGTCATCGACGCGGCCTCCGTCGACACCGGGGTGCGGATGCGCGACGACCACCTGCGCTCGGGAGACTTCCTCGACGTCGGTACGTACCCGACGCTGGAGTTCCACAGCGAGCGCTTCACCCACCGGGGCGGCAGCCGCTGGGCCGTCACCGGGGCGCTCACCCTCCACGGCGTGAGCCGCACGGTGACCCTCGACACCCGGTACCTGGGCCTCGGAAGCGGCCTGGAGGGCGAGACCCGGTGCGCCTGCCGCGCCACCACCGAACTCCACCGCGAGGACTTCACCCTCACCTGGCAGACGCTGCTCGCGCGCGGCATCACGGCCGTCGGGTCCAGCATCGGCATCGACCTCGACGTCCAGATCGTGCCCAAGAAGCCGGGGAGCTGAAGGGGGCCGGAGGGAGCTGAAGGGGCCGGGAGGGATCAGGGGGCTTCCAGCCAGCCCTCGTACTCGGCGGCCAGGCCGTCGAGGGCCGCCGGGTCGAGCCGGCCGTCCGGGTCCTCGACGACCACCAGCCACTGCGCGTCCTCGGCGTCGTCCTCCCCGGCCAGGGCGTCCCGCACGAGCTGCGGTTCCTCGGCGACGCCGAAGCGGTCGGGAAGCTCCCCGGCGACCTCCTCGGCGGCGTCGCGGTCGGGGAGCACCAGTACGTGTCGTTCACTCACCCCGCCATTCTCGGGCATGGACACGACGGCCGGTGAGCGCGGCTGCCGATGGGTAAGGCCGCCGGTGAGGGCGGTCGTCGCCGGCCGCGACCGTCGGTGGGCACGGCTGTCAGTGGCCCGTGGGATGCTGGACCGCGATGGCCACCAGGAAGACTTCTCCCGACGACCTCCTCGGTCCCGTGACGCTCGCCGTGGGACAGGAGGACCTGCTCCTCGACCGCGCCGTCCAGGAGGTGGTGGCGGCCGCCCGCGCCGCCGACGCCGACACGGACGTGCGCGACCTCACCCCCGACCAGCTCCAGCCCGGGGCGCTCGTGGAGCTCACCAGCCCCTCGCTCTTCGCCGAGCGCAAGGTCCTGGTCGTGCGGAACGCCCAGGACCTCTCCGCCGACGCGGTCAAGGACGTCAAGGCCTACCTCGGCGACCCGATCGAGGACATCTCCCTCGTCCTGCTCCACGCGGGCGGGGCCAAGGGCAAGGGCCTGCTCGACGCCGCGCGCAAGGCGGGGGCGCGGGAGGTGGCCTGCCCGAAGACGACCAAGCCGGCGGAGCGGCTGACGTTCGTGCGGCAGGAGTTCCGGGCGCTCGGGCGCTCGGCCACCCCTGAGGCCTGCCAGGCCCTGGTCGACTCGATCGGCAGCGACCTGCGCGAGCTCGCGTCCGCCGTCGCGCAGCTGACCTCCGACGTGGACGGGACGATCGACGAGGCCGTCGTCGGGCGGTACTACACGGGCCGCGCCGAGGCCTCCTCCTTCAACGTCGCCGACCGCGCCGTCGAGGGGCGGGCGGCCGAGGCCCTGGAGGCCCTGCGCTGGTCGCTCTCGACCGGGGTCGCGCCCGTGCTCATCACCAGCGCGCTCGCCCAGGGCGTACGGGCCATCGGCAAGCTCTCCTCGGCCCGGGGCGGCCGCCCCGCCGACCTCGCCCGGGAGTTGGGCATGCCGCCCTGGAAGATCGACCGGGTGCGTCAGCAGATGCGCGGCTGGACCCCCGACGGGGTCTCGCTGGCCCTGCGCGCGGTCGCCGAGGCGGACGCAGGCGTGAAGGGCGGGGGCGACGACCCCGAGTACGCCCTGGAGAAGGCGGTCGTCGCGGTGGCCCGGGCGGCGAGGATGCGCCGGGACGCCTGACCGGGCCCGGGAGGGGCGCTCTGTTGGGTGCTCGCCCTGTACCGCAGGGGCCGGGCCCGCCTCGACCGCAGTGCCCCGGCCCCGTCTCGTACCGTAAAAGCCTGCCCCTGCTCCGTCCCGCAGCAGCCCGCCCCGCCCCGTACCGCACAAGCCCCCCGCACCACGAAGGCCCCGTCGCCTCCTGGGGAAGGAGGCGACGGGGCCTTCGACGTTCAAGCAAGTGGGCTCGCACCCGCGTGGCGAACGCGTCCGCGCGCGAGTCCGGGGTGGCCGGGCGGGAGCGGGAGAGAGGGCCCGCTGGGTCCCGTGCGGCCGGTCACATCAGAGCTCAGCCCTGGAGGGAGGCAACCTTGGTGGCCAGCGCCGACTTCTTGTTGGCGGCGGCGTTCTTGTGGATGACACCCTTCGAGACAGCCTTGTCGAGCTGACGCGAGGCGGCGCGAGTGGCGACGGTGGCCTTCTCGAAGTCGCCGGCGGCGACAGCCTCACGGGCCTTGCGGATCGCGGTCTTGAGCGACGACTTGACGGCCTTGTTGCGCAGGCGCGCCTTCTCGTTCGTCTTGTTCCGCTTGATCTGGGACTTGATGTTCGCCACGAAAAGAGCCTTTACAGGTTCGGTGTTCCTTCTGGAAGTGCCTCGCGAGCTGAGAGGGCAGACGAGACACAGCTGTCCACGGTATCAGTCGCTCCCGCGCCCGCCCAAACCGGGCGTCGACCGCCGGGCATGGGACCATGGAGCCTACGTATCCGTTCAGAACATCGCCCGAGACGAGAAGCCTGCGTGCCCGCGACTCCTACCAACGTGCCCGAGCCGAGCCGTACCGCCCCGGCTCTGATCCGCAACTTCTGCATCATCGCGCACATCGACCACGGCAAGTCCACGCTCGCCGACCGGATGCTCCAGCTCACCGGTGTGGTCGACCAGCGGCAGATGCGCGCCCAGTACCTCGACCGGATGGACATCGAGCGTGAGCGCGGCATCACGATCAAGTCCCAGGCCGTCCGTCTGCCGTGGGCTCCCACCGAGGGGCCGGAGCAGGGGCGCACGCACATCCTGAACATGATCGACACCCCCGGGCACGTCGACTTCACCTACGAGGTCTCGCGGTCCCTCGCGGCCTGCGAGGGCACGATCCTCCTGGTGGACGCGGCGCAGGGCATCGAGGCGCAGACCCTCGCCAACCTCTACCTGGCGATGGAGAACGACCTCACCATCGTCCCGGTCCTCAACAAGATCGACCTGCCGGCCGCGCAGCCGGAGAAGTTCGCCGAGGAGCTGGCCAACCTCATCGGCTGCCAGCCGGAGGACGTGCTCAAGGTCTCCGCGAAGACCGGCCTGGGCGTCGAGGCGCTGCTCGACCGCGTCGTCCGGGACGTCCCGGCCCCGGTCGGCGTTGCCGACGCCCCCGCCCGCGCGATGATCTTCGACTCGGTGTACGACTCGTACCGGGGCGTCGTGACGTACGTGCGTGTCATCGACGGGCAGCTCAACAAGCGCGAGCGCATCAGGATGATGTCGACCGGCGCCACCCACGAGCTCCTGGAGATCGGCGTCTCCTCCCCGGAGATGACGCCGTCCGACGGCCTCGGCGTCGGCGAGGTGGGCTACCTCATCACCGGCGTGAAGGACGTCCGCCAGTCCAAGGTCGGCGACACGATCACCTCGCAGGCCAAGGGCGCCACCGAGGCGCTCGGCGGCTACAAGGACCCGAAGCCGATGGTCTTCTCGGGCCTCTACCCGCTGGACGGCTCGGAGTACCCCGACCTCCGCGAGGCCCTCGACAAGCTCCAGCTCAACGACGCCGCGCTGGTCTACGAGCCGGAGACCTCCGCCGCGCTCGGCTTCGGCTTCCGCGTCGGCTTCCTCGGCCTGCTCCACCTGGACGTGATCCGCGAGCGCCTGGAGCGCGAGTTCGGCCTCGACCTGATCGCCACCGCCCCCAACGTGGTCTACCGCGTGGTCATGGAGGACGGCAGCGAGCACACGGTCACGAACCCGAGCGAGTTCCCCGAGGGCAAGATCGACGAGGTGTACGAGCCCGTCGTCCGGGCCACGATCCTCGCGCCCAGCGAGTTCATCGGCGCGATCATGGAGCTCTGCCAGAACCGGCGCGGCACCCTGATCGGCATGGACTACCTCTCCGAGGACCGGGTCGAGATCCGCTACACCCTGCCCCTCGCCGAGATCGTCTTCGACTTCTTCGACCAGCTGAAGTCCAAGACGCGCGGGTACGCCTCCCTCGACTACGAGCCCACGGGCGAGCAGGCCTCCAGCCTGGTCAAGGTCGACATCCTGCTGCACGGCGACAAGGTCGACGCCTTCTCCGCCGTCACCCACAAGGACGCCGCGTACGCCTACGGCGTGCGGCTCGTCGCCAAGCTGCGCGAGCTCATCCCCCGGCAGGCCTTCGAGGTGCCGATCCAGGCCGCTATCGGCTCCCGGGTCATCGCCCGCGAGACCATCCGCGCCATCCGCAAGGACGTCCTCGCCAAGTGCTACGGCGGTGACATCTCCCGGAAGCGGAAGCTCCTCGAGAAGCAGAAGGAAGGCAAGAAGCGCATGAAGATGGTCGGCTCGGTGGAGGTGCCGCAGGAGGCCTTCATCGCCGTCCTGTCGAGCGACGAGTCCTCCGGCAAGGGCAAGAAGTAGCCAACCTCGGGCCGTCGGGAGACGGTCGGAGGGCGTGACGGGAGGCGGGTCCGCGAGGCCCGCCGCCCGTCCCACGCGGTACACGAACGGGTCCACGCGCACGGTGCGCGTGGACCCGTTCGTTATGAAGCGACGCACTGCAAGGCCTTACGCGCCGGACCTCGGGCCTTTAGTCTGATCCCGGCTCGAAGGTTACTCGCCAGTTAGTTACGAACCACCAGAAGGCACCGCCGCCGCCCGGAGGACGTCGTGAGCGACACACAGACCCAGATCGAGAACCGGCCGCCCTCCGTGGCGACCCTCTTCCTTGAGCGCGTCGAGCGGACTCCCGACGCGGAGGCCTACCGCTACCCGGTCCCCGCCGCGTCCGGCACCGGCCCGGACGACTGGAAGTCGCTCAGCTGGGGTCAGGCCGCCGATCGGGTCTACGCGATCGCCGCCGGCCTCGTCGACCTCGGCGTGCAGTCCGAGGAGCGGGTCGCCCTCGCCTCCTCCACCCGGGTCGAGTGGATCCTCGCGGACCTCGGCGTGATGTGCGCGGGCGCCGCGACCACCACGGTCTACCCGCAGACCAACGCCGAGGAGTCGGCCTTCATCCTTTCGGACTCCGAGTCCAGGGTCCTCATCGCGGAGGACGCGGCCCAGCTCGCCAAGGCCGTCGAGCGCCGCGCCGAGCTGCCGAACCTCCGCCACGTGGTCGTCGTCGACGCCGCCGGCGTCGAGAGCGACGGCGACTGGGTCCTCACCCTCGCGGAGCTCGAGGAGCGCGGCAGGACGTACCTGGAGACGCACCCCGAGGCGGTCAAGGAGCGGGTCTCCGCGATCACCCCCACGCAGCTCGCCACCCTCATCTACACCTCGGGCACCACCGGCCGCCCCAAGGGCGTCCGCCTCCCGCACGACAACTGGTCGTACATGGCCAAGGCCATCGCCGCGACCGGCCTCGTCACCCAGGAGGACGTGCAGTACCTGTGGCTGCCGCTCGCCCACGTCTTCGGCAAGGTCCTCACCTCCGGCCAGATCGAGGTCGGGCACGTCACCGCCGTCGACGGCCGCGTCGACAAGATCATCGAGAACCTGCCGGTGGTCCAGCCGACCTACATGGCGGCCGTGCCCCGCATCTTCGAGAAGGTCTACAACGGGGTCGCCGCCAAGGCCCGCGCCGCCGGCGGCGCCAAGTACAAGATCTTCCAGTGGGCCGCCGAGGTCGCCCGCGACTACGCGAAGACCACCCAGGACAACTTCCGCCGCACCGGCACTGCCTCCGCGCCCTTCGGCCTGGGCGTCAAGCACAAGGTCGCCGACGCCCTCGTCTACGGCAAGATCCGCGAGGCCTTCGGCGGCAACCTGCGCGCGTGCGTCTCCGGCTCCGCCGCCCTCGCCCCCGAGATCGGCTACTTCTTCGCCGGCGCGGGCATCCACGTCCTGGAGGGGTACGGCCTCACCGAGTCCTCCGCCGCCTCCTTCGTCAACCCGGGCGAGGCCTACCGCACCGGCACCGTCGGCAAGCCGCTCCCCGGCACCGAGGTCCGCATCGCCGACGACGGCGAGATCCTGCTGCGCGGCCCCGGCATCATGGAGGGCTACCACGGCCTGCCGGAGAAGACGGCCGAGGTCCTGGAGTCCGACGGCTGGTTCCACACCGGCGACATCGGCGAGCTGTCCGCCGACGGCTACCTGCGGATCACCGACCGCAAGAAGGACCTGATCAAGACGTCCGGCGGCAAGTACATCGCGCCGGCCGAGGTCGAGGGCCAGTTCAAGGCCGTCTGCCCGTTCGTCTCGAACATCCTGGTCCACGGCGCCGACCGGAACTTCTGCACCGCCCTGATCGCCCTCGACGAGCCCTCCCTCCTCGGCTGGGCCGCCGAGCACGGCCTCGCGGGCAAGTCGTACGCCGAGGTCGTCGCCGCCCCGCAGACCGAGAAGCTGGTCCAGGGCTACGTGGACCGCCTCAACGAGGGCCTCCAGCGCTGGCAGACGATCAAGAAGTTCCGCCTGCTGCCGCGCGACCTCGACATCGAGCACGGCGAGCTGACCCCGTCCCTGAAGCTCAAGCGCCCGGTCGTGGAGCGCGAGTACAAGCACCTCATCGAGGAGATGTACGCGGGCTCGCGCGAGTCCTGACCGGCGCCCCCGCACCGGGGGCGACCAGCACGGGAGCCGGTTGTCCACAGGCAGTCGGCCCACCCCGGGCAGTACGGGACAATGGGCTCATGCCTTCCGTACTGCCCGATGGTGAGACCGTTCCCGAGGACGGGGCACTGCCCCCGCACGCGCTGGAAGGGGCCGGGGAGCGCCCGCTCGGGTTCTACCTGCACGTGCCCTACTGCGCGACGCGCTGCGGGTACTGCGACTTCAACACCTACACGGCGAGCGAGCTGCGCGGCACGGGGGGCGTGCTCGCCTCCCGGGACAACTACGCCGAGCAGGTCGTCGAGGAGGTCCGGCTCGCCCGCAAGGTCCTCGGCGACGACCCCCGGCCGGTCCGGACCGTCTTCGTCGGCGGCGGCACGCCCACGCTGCTCGCCGCCGGAGACCTCGTGCGGATGCTGGGGGCGATCCGCGACGAGTTCGGGCTCGCGGACGACGCCGAGGTCACGACCGAGGCGAACCCGGAGTCGGTGGACCCGGCGTACCTGGCGGAGCTGCGCGAGGGCGGCTTCAACCGGATCTCCTTCGGCATGCAGAGCGCCCGGCAGCACGTCCTGAAGGTCCTCGACCGCACCCACACGCCCGGGCGCCCCGAGGCGTGCGTCGCCGAGGCGCGGGCCGCCGGGTTCGACCACGTCAACCTCGACCTGATCTACGGCACGCCCGGCGAGTCCGACGACGACTGGCGGGCCTCGCTCGACGCGGCGATCGGCGCCGGGCCCGACCACGTCAGCGCCTACGCCCTGATCGTCGAGGAGGGCACCCAGCTGGCCCGCCGCATCCGGCGCGGCGAGGTGCCGATGACCGACGACGACGTGCACGCCGACCGGTACCTGATCACCGAGGAGGTGCTGTCCGGGGCCGGCTTCGAGTGGTACGAGGTGTCCAACTGGGCCACCTCGGAGGCCGGGCGCTGCCTCCACAACGAGCTGTACTGGCGCGGCGCCGACTGGTGGGGCGCCGGACCGGGCGCGCACAGCCACGTGGGCGGGGTCCGCTGGTGGAACGTGAAGCACCCGGGCACGTACGCGGCGGCCCTCGCGGCCGGGAGGACGCCGGGCGCGGGCCGCGAGCTCCTCTCCGAGGAGGACCGGCGGGTGGAGCGGATCCTGCTGGAGCTGCGGCTCCGGGAGGGGGTCGAGCTGGCCCTGCTCAAGCCCGCGGGCCTGGCCGCCTCCCGCAAGGCCCTGGAGGACGGCCTCCTGGACCCCGGCCCGTACGGGGCGGGGCGGGCGGTCCTGACCCTGCGGGGACGGCTGCTCGCGGACGCGGTGGTGCGGGACCTGGTGGACTAGGGAGGCCCCCGGGGGCTACGGCGCCGTCACGAAGTCGATCAGCTCCTCGACCCGGCCCAGGAGCGCCGGCTCCAGGTCCTTGTACGACGTCACCCTCGACAGGATGTGCTGCCAGGCCGCGCCCGTGTTGTCCGGCCAGCCCAGGGCGCGGCAGACGCCCGTCTTCCAGTCCTGGCCGCGCGGGACCGTCGGCCAGGCCGGGATGCCGAGCGAGGACGGCTTCACCGCCTCCCAGACGTCGATGTACGGGTGGCCGACGACCAGGACGTCCGGGGAGGTCACCTGGGCCGCGATCCGGGACTCCTTCGAGCCCGGGACCAGGTGGTCCACCAGGACGCCGAGGCGCGCGTCGGGCGCCGGGCCGAACTCCGCGACGATCGCCGGCAGGTCGTCGACGCCCTCCAGGTACTCCACGACCACGCCCTCGATCCGCAGGTCGTCGCCCCAGACCCGCTCGACCAGCTCCGCGTCATGGCGGCCCTCGACGTAGATCCGGCCCGCCCGCGCCACGCGCGCGCGTGCGCCCGGCACCGCGACCGAGCCGGAGGCCGTACGAGTCGGGCGCACCGGGGCGGCGGGGGAGGGGCGGACCAGGGTCACGGCCTTCCCCTCCAGGAGGAAGCCGCGCGGTTCCAGCGGGAAGACCCGGTGCTTCCCGAAGCGGTCCTCCAGGGTCACCGTGCCCGCCTCGCAGCGGATCACCGCCCCGCAGAAGCCCGTCGCCACCTCCTCCACGACGAGATCGCGGTCGGCCGGGACCTCAGGAACGGGCGCCGACTTCTTCCAGGGGGGTGTCAGATCCGGGTTGTAGCTGCGCATGGGCTCAATCCTGTCCGGGGCGTGGCGTCGGGACACTGCCGGGGTCCGGGGGTCGTCCCCCGGGAGATGCGGCCAGGGGGGCGTCAAGTCCGGGTCGTAGCCGCGCATTCGGGCGACGTTATGCGACGGAGAAGCGCGTCGCCAGTTCCTCGCGCTGGCGTCGTACGAACGCGGCGTCCACCACCGCCCCGTGCCCCGGCACGTACACCGCGTCCCCGCCGCCGAGCGACAGGAGCCGGTCCAGGGCGTCCGGCCAGCGGGACGGGATCGCGTCCGGGCCCGCCTGCGGCTCGCCCGACTCCTCCACCAGGTCCCCGCAGAAGACCACCTCCGGCGGACCGGGCACCAGGAGCGCCAGGTCGTGGCCCGTGTGCCCGGGGCCGACGTTCGCCAGGAGCACCTGCCGGCCGCCCAGGTCGAGCGTCCACTCGCCGGAGACCACGTGCCGCGGGGCCACGAGGACGTCCGCCGCCTCCGCGGCCGCCGCCGGGTCGAGACCGTGCTTCACCCCGTCCGTGCGCAGCTCCTCCCGGTCCCGCTCCCGGGCGAGCAGCTCCTCCGTGCCGACCGCGCCGAAGACCTCCGCGCCCGCGAAGGCCGCCGTGCCGAACACGTGGTCGAAGTGCGGATGGCTCAGTGCGATGTGCGTCACCCTCCGGCCGCCCGTGAGTTCCGCCACCTCCGCCCGCAGCTCCGCGCCCTCCGCGAGGGACGACCCCGTGTCGTACAGCAGCACCGCCCGTTCGCCCACGACGAGCCCCACCGTGGCGTCCCAGACGGGCAGCCGGCGCCGGCCCACCCCGTCCGCGAGCCGTTCCCATCCCCGTGCTTCCCAGTCGACGTCCATGCACCGACGCTAACCGGTGGGGCGTCGCCTCCTTGCCAGGAGCGATGTGTGCCGCCGTACACTGGCCCGGGATCGTTGGCACTCGGACAGGGCGAGTGCCAAAAGCGGAGCAACCGGATCGACCGACGACAGCTGGAGGTGCGCACGATGCTCAGCGAACGCAGACTCGAAGTGCTGCGCGCCATCGTCCAGGACTATGTCGGGACGGAGGAGCCCGTCGGCTCCAAGGCGCTCACGGAGCGCCACAAGCTCGGCGTGTCGCCCGCCACCGTGCGCAACGACATGGCCGTGCTCGAGGACGAGGGCTACATCGCCCAGCCGCACACCAGCGCCGGCCGCATTCCGACGGACAAGGGCTACCGCCTGTTCGTCGACCGGCTCGCGGGGGTCAAGCCGCTGTCGACGCCCGAGCGGCGGGCCATCCACAACTTCCTCGACGGCGCGGTCGACCTGGACGACGTCGTCGGCCGCACAGTCCGGCTGCTCGCGCAGCTCACCCGGCAGGTCGCCGTCGTCCAGTACCCCTCGCTGACCCGTTCGACCGTCCGGCACGTGGAACTGCTCTCGCTGGCCCCGGCCCGCCTGATGCTCGTCCTCATCACGGACACCGGCCGGGTCGAGCAGCGGGTCGTGGACTGCCCCGCGCCCTTCGGCGAGACCTCCCTCGCCGACCTGCGGGCCCGGCTCAACAGCCGGGTCGTCGGCCGCCGGTTCGCCGACGTGCCGCAGCTGGTGCAGGACCTCCCCGAGTCCTTCGAGGAGGCCGAGGACCGCGCCACGGTCTCGACCGTGCTCGCGACCCTCCTCGAAACCCTCGTGGAGGAGCACGAGGAGCGGCTGATGATCGGCGGCACCGCCAACCTCACCCGCTTCGGACACGACTTCCCCCTGATGATCAGGCCCGTCCTGGAGGCTCTGGAGGAGCAGGTCGTCCTCCTCAAGCTGCTCGGCGAGGCCAAGGAATCGGGCATGACCGTACGGATCGGGCACGAGAACGCCCACGAGGGGCTGAGCTCCACGTCCGTCGTCTCGGTCGGCTACGGTTCGGGCGGCGAGGCAGTCGCCAAACTCGGCGTGGTCGGACCGACCCGCATGGACTACCCCGGAACGATGGGAGCGGTACGCGCAGTGGCACGTTACGTCGGACAGATCCTGGCGGAGTCGTAAGTGGCCACGGACTACTACGCCGTACTCGGCGTGCGCCGCGACGCTTCCCAGGACGAGATCAAGAAGGCGTTCCGGAGGCTCGCGCGCGAGCTGCACCCGGACGTCAATCCCGATCCGAAGACGCAGGAACGCTTCAAGGAGATCAACGCCGCCTACGAGGTCCTCTCGGACCCGCAGAAGAAGCAGGTATACGACCTCGGCGGCGACCCGCTCTCGGCCTCCGGCGGAGGCGGCGCGGGCGGCTTCGGCGCGGGCGGCTTCGGCAACTTCTCCGACATCATGGACGCCTTCTTCGGCACGGCCTCGCAGCGCGGCCCGCGCTCGCGCACCCGCCGGGGCCAGGACGCCATGATCCGCCTGGAGATCGACCTCAACGAGGCGGCCTTCGGCACCACCAAGGACATCCAGGTCGACACGGCGGTCGTCTGCACGACCTGCTCCGGCGAGGGCGCCGCGCCCGGCACCTCCGCGCAGACCTGTGACATGTGCCGTGGCCGGGGCGAGGTCTCCCAGGTCACCCGGTCCTTCCTGGGCCAGGTCATGACCTCCCGGCCCTGCCCGCAGTGCCAGGGCTTCGGCACCGTCGTCCCGACCCCGTGCCCCGAGTGCGCGGGCGACGGCCGGGTCCGCTCCCGCCGCACCCTCACGGTCAAGATCCCGGCCGGCGTCGACAACGGCACCCGCATCCAGCTCGCGGGCGAGGGCGAGGTCGGCCCCGGCGGCGGCCCCGCCGGCGACCTGTACGTCGAGATCCACGAGACCCCGCACGAGACGTTCCAGCGGCGCGGCGACGACCTGCACTGCACGGTCACCCTCCCGATGACGGCGGCCGCGCTCGGCACCAAGGTGCAGTTGCAGACCCTCGACGGCATCGAGGAGATCGACGTCCGCCCGGGCACCCAGTCCGGCCAGTCGATCCCGCTGCACGGCCGTGGCGTCACCCACCTGCGCGGCAACGGCCGGGGCGACCTGATCGTGCACGTCGAGGTCCAGACCCCGGGCAAGCTCGACGCCGAGCAGGAGCGCCTCCTGCGCGAGCTCGCCAAGCTGCGCGGCGAGGAACGGCCGACCGGCCAGTTCCAGCCCGGTCAGCAGGGGCTGTTCTCGCGCTTGAAGGACGCGTTCAACGGGCGGTAGGCGCTCTGCCGGGGGTCCGGGGGTCGCCCCCCCCGGGGCAGCACAGTCAGCCCGGTCAGCAGGGGCTGTTCTCGCGGCTGAAGGACGCGTTCAACGGGCGGTAGGCCCGGCCTGCCACATACAGCCCTGAACATGGGGAGGGGCGGTGTCCATCTATGGATACCGCCCCTTTCCATGTCGCTCCCCGCGGCATGACACGATGCCCATATGTCCACCACCGCACTGAACGATCTCTCTCGGTTCCCGATCGTGCAGGCCCCCATGGCGGGTGGCGCCTCCTGCCCCGAACTCGTCGGAGCCGTCTGCGAGGCCGGCGCGCTCGGCTTCCTGGCCGGCGGCTACAAGACGGCCGGCGGCCTCTACCAGGAGATCAAGCAGGTACGCGGGCTCACCGGGCGCCCCTTCGGCGTCAACCTCTTCATGCCGCAGACCGGACGGCCCGCCGACCCCGCCGCCGTCGAGGTCTACCGCCACCAGCTCGCCGGAGAGGCCGACTGGTACCGGACCCCGCTCGGCGAGGCCGACGACTCCCGCGACGACGCCTACGACGCCAAGCTGGCCATCCTCCTGGAGGACCCGGTCCCCGTCGTCTCCTTCACCTTCGGCTGTCCCGCGCCCGACGTCCTCGCCTCCTTCGCCCGCGTCCGCACGTACACGATCGTCACCGTCACCTCCGCCGAGGAGGCCCTCGCCGCCGAGCGCGCCGGGGCCGACGCCGTCTGCGTCCAGGGCGTGGAGGCGGGCGGGCACCAGGGGACGCACCGCGACGACCCGGACGAGGACGGCACGCCCGGCACCGGCCTCCTCACCCTCGTCACCCAGGTCCGCGAGAGCACCGGCCTCCCGCTCGTCGCCGCCGGCGGGATCATGCGCGGCGCCCAGATCGCCGCCGTCCTCGCCGCCGGGGCCGGCGCCGCCCAGCTCGGCACCGCCTTCCTCGGCTGCCCCGAGTCGGGCGCGCACCCGCTGCACAAGCGGGCCCTGACCGACCCGCTGTTCACCCGGACCGCCCTCACCCGGGCCTTCTCCGGGCGCCCGGCGCGCGGCCTCGTCAACCGCTTCATGCGCGAGCACGGCCCGTACGCCCCCGCCGCCTACCCCGAGGTCCACCACCTCACCGCCCCGCTGCGCAAGGCCGCCGCCACCGCCGGCGACGCCCAGGGCATGGCCCTCTGGGCCGGCCAGGGCCACCGCCTCGCCCGCGAACTTCCCGCCGGGCAGCTGGTCGGGGTCCTCGCCGCCGAACTCGACACCGCCCTCTCGGAACAGGACCCCAGGAGCACTTCGTGACCGCACCCGTCTTCGTCGTCGACGCCGTCCCCGGCGCCGGGAGCTTCCTCCTGGACGGCCCCGAGGGGCGGCACGCCGTCTCCGTGAAGCGGCTGCGGGAGGGCGAGGAGCTCGTCCTCGTCGACGGCCGGGGCCGCTGGGCCGCCTGCGAGGTGCTCGCCGCCGAGGGCAGGGACCAGCTCACCGTGCGGGTCGCCGAGGTCCACGAGGACCCCGAGGAGGAGCCCCGGATCACCGTCGTCCAGGCGCTGCCCAAGGGCGACCGGGGCGAGCTGGCCGTCGAGACCATGACGGAGACCGGCGTGGACGCGATCGTGCCGTGGGCCGCCTCCCGCTGCATCACCCAGTGGAAGGGCGACCGGGGCCTCAAGGCGCTCGCCAAGTGGCGGTCCACCGCGCGCGAGGCCGGCAAGCAGTCGCGCCGCACCCGCTTCCCCGAGGTCGCCGACCCCATGACGACCAAGCAGGTCGCCGCCCTCCTCGCCGGCGCCGACTTCGCGGCCGTCCTGCACGAGGACCGCGACCACCCCAGCGGCGCGCTCGCCACCGCCGACCTTCCCGCGAAGGGCTCGGTCGTCCTGGTCGTCGGGCCCGAGGGCGGGGTCTCCCCGGAGGAGCTGACCGCCTTCGAGGCGGCCGGGGCGAAGCCGTACCGGCTGGGCCGCAGCGTGCTGCGCACCTCCACGGCGGGCACGGCGGCGACGGCCCTGGTCCTGGGGCGCACGGGCCGCTGGAGCTAGGGGGTGTCTCGCCGATCAGGCCGGGCTCGCGGCGTCCGGCACCGCACCTCGCCGCGTTGCCGAAACACCCTCATAGCGGAGCTATGAAGGCGCTCCGGCGCCTTGCGATGCTTCCCCCGGGCCCTTGCGGGCCTGGGGAGACCCCATGCACCGGACGCCGCTCCCCGATCCGGCCCGATCGGCGAGACACCCCCTAGGACCCCGAAGACCGAGGCGCGTCCGCCGTCAGCTCGTCGAAGAGCGGCCAGCCGTCCTCCTCCCGCGCCCCGTTCGCGGTCGGGACGAGATCCCGGGCGACCGCCGCGTCGAGGAACCGGCGCACGACCCCGGGCTCGTCGAGGTTGAGCCAGCCGCCCCCGGCGAGCACCTCGTGCCTGCCCATCGTGAACCCGGCCACCGCGCGGCCCGGCGCCTCCCGGAAGACCAGCCGGAGCAGGGCGTGCGGGCGTTCGGCGCGGCGCAGGGCGAGCACGGTCCGGCAGTCGGGGTGCCGGTGCCGGACGTTCCAGAGCCAGACCGTCCCGTCGTCCACCGTCAGCCTGCGCAGGGCCCCGTCCCGTCTCATGCGGCGCAGTGTACGGACGGGGGATGTGCGCACCCGGTGGACGACGGCCCCCGGTGGCTCCTTAGGGTGGCCGCATGGCCGACGAGTCCCCCCTGATCCGCAGTCTCCGCGCCGCCGTGGCCGCCGCCCCCGGCGACGTGCCCCTGCGTCTCCACTTCGCCGAACTCCTCCTCGCGGAGGGGCGCAACGACGAGGCCGTCGCGGAGGCGGCCGTCGCCCTCCAGCACGCACCCGGGGACACGGGCGCCCGCGCCCTGATGGTCCGCGCGATGGGACTGCCCGCCGCGGAGAGCCCGAAGCCGACCGTCGCGGAGGACCCGGCGCCGACCGTCGCGGAGACCCCGGCCCCGGACGAGCCCGCACAGGCCGCTTCCACCCCCACCCCCACCCCCTCCCCCTCCTTCGACTGGGACGCCGCCGAGCAGCAGGTGCAGGACCTCGTCGGGCCCCGCTTCCTGGAGGACCCGCAGGCCGCCGACGGCGACGGGACCGCCGGGGACGCGGCCGCCTGGGACGTCGACGCCCCCGGCTCCGTCCGCCTCGCCGACGTCGGCGGCATGGAGGAGGTCAAGGACCGCCTGGAGGCCGCCTTCCTCGCCCCCATGCGCAACCCCGAACTGCGCAGGCTGTACGGCAAGTCGCTGCGCGGCGGCCTGCTGCTCTACGGCCCGCCCGGCTGCGGCAAGACCTTCATCGCCCGGGCCGTCGCGGGCGAACTCGGCGCGAGCTTCCTCACCGTCTCGCTCTCCGACGTCCTCGACATGTGGATCGGCGCCTCCGAGAAGAACATCCACGACATCTTCGAGACCGCCCGCCGCCAGGCCCCCTGCGTCGTCTTCCTCGACGAGCTGGACGCCCTCGGTGCCAAGCGCTCCCGCACCCACCACAGCGGCCTGCGCAACGTCGTCAACCAGCTCCTCACCGAGCTCGACGGCATCGCGAGCGGCGCCGGGAACGAGGGCGTCTTCGTGCTCGCCGCCACCAACGTCCCCTGGGACGTGGACATCGCGCTGCGCCGCCCCGGCCGCCTCGACCGCACCCTTCTCGTGCTGCCGCCCGACGCCTCCGCCCGCGAGGCGATCCTCCGCTACCACCTGCGCGAGCGCCCCATCGAGGCCGTCGACCTCGGCAAGCTCGTCAAGGCCACCGAGGACTTCTCCGGCGCCGACCTCGCGCACGTCTGCGAGACGGCCGCCGAGGCCGCGCTCCTCGACTCCGCCCGCAGCGGCTCCGTACGCCTGATCACCACCAAGGACCTGCTCGGCGCGGCCAAGCAGATCAAGCCGTCCACGGAGCCGTGGTTCGCCGCCGCCCGGAACGTCGCCATGTTCGCCAACGAGGGCGGCCTCTACGACGACCTGCTCGCCCACCTCAAGCGGAAGCGCAAGCTGTGACCGCGGCCGACGCCCCGGGCGCGCAGGGCGCCCCCGGCACCGCGCTGCGGCGCGCCGAGGCGCTCTACGAGGCCGGGCGGTACGAGCGGGCCGGGGCGCTCGCCGCCCAGCACCTGGCGACCGACCCGGAGGACGCCGAGGCGCTCGTCCTGCTCGCCCGCTGCCACCACCGGGGCGGCGACCACCACGCCGCCCTGGCCGCCGCGGACCAGGCGCTGCGGGCCGAGCCCGAACTGCTCGGCGCCTGGCTGATGCGCGTCCAGATCCTCCTCTCCCGGAAGCGCTACCAGGAGGCCGAGGCCAGTGCCCGGCACTCCGTCGCGCTCGCCCCGCACTACTGGGGCACCCACTACGCGCTCGGCACCGCCCTCGCCGAGCTCGGCGAGCACGGCGAGCGCTTCTTCACGCACGCGCGTGCCGTCGAGGCGTACGAGGCCGCCCGGACCGCCGTCAACCTCGCGCCCGAGGAGGACGCGGCCCACTTCCTGGTCGGCCTCACCGCCCAGCGCCGGGGCGACCACGCCACCGCGCAGCGGGCCTACGAGACGGCGCTGCGCCTCAACCCGCAGAGCAGCGAGGCCCACAACAACCTCTCGCTGCTCCGGCTGCGCCGCCGCTGGTTCCGGCGCGGGGCGTGGACGCAGGCGGCCGAGGGGTTCGTCGCCTCCGCCGCGCTCGACCTCCAGGACCGCAAGGCCCGCTACAACCTGGAGGCCATGGCCTGGAACACCGTCGCCGGGGCCCGCTGGGTCGCCCTGATCGGCTTCATCGCCTCCGTGTACGCCACCGCCGCCGTCCGCACCGGCGGGACCGGGACCGGCGCGGTCGTCCAGTTCCTGATCGGCACGGCGATCCTCGTGGGCGCGTGGGGCGGCTGGGTGCTGTGGATGAGCCGCCGGCTGCCGCCCCGGCTGCGCCGCCCGCTGCTGCTCGTGGCGCGCGGCTGCCGGCCGGTGATCGCCATGGCGACGGCCGTGGGGCTGCTCGGGCTCCACTCGGTGGCGACGACGGCCCTCTGGTCCCTCGACGCGGGCTTGGTCGGCGGGCTCGGGACGCCGCTGTTCTGGGGCGTGGTCATCACGTACTGGGTGAGCCGCTCGTTCCTGAACCGGCGCGCGCCCAAGGACTGACCCGGCCGGGAGAACGGGCCCGTCGGTGCCGGCGGATAGCATGCGCGTGTACTGACCGACGGAGGCGAGGAGGCCCGGACCATGGCCGGAGAGCCGCAGAGCGACTGCCTGTTCTGCAAGATCGTGGCGGGGGAGGTGCCCGCGACGATCGTGCGCGAGACGGAGACGACCGTCGCGTTCCGCGACATAAACCCCCAGGCGCCCACCCACGTCCTGGTGATCCCGCGCGTTCACTACCCGGACGCCGCCTCCCTCGCGGCCGGCGCGCCGGACGTCGCCGCCGACCTGCTGCGCGAGGCCGGCGAGGTCGCCGCCCAGGAGAAGACCGACGGCACCGGCTACCGGATCGTCCTCAACACCGGCGCGGGCGCGGGCCAGACCGTCTTCCACACCCACGCGCACGTGCTGGGCGGCCGCGGCCTCAACTGGCCCCCCGGATAAACCGTGTCCGTACGCGAACTGGTCGTCCTCGGAACCGCCAGCCAGGTCCCGACCCGGCACCGCAACCACAACGGCTACCTGCTGCGCTGGGACGGCGGGGGCATCATGTTCGACCCCGGCGAGGGCACCCAGCGCCAGATGCTGCGGGCCGGGGTCGCCGCGCACGACCTCGACCGGATCTGCGTCACGCACTTCCACGGCGACCACTCGCTCGGCCTGGCCGGGGTGATCCAGCGGATCAACCTCGACCAGGTCCCGCACCCCGTCACCGCCCACTACCCGGCGAGCGGACAGCGCTTCTTCGAGCGGCTGCGGTACGCCACGGCCTACCGCGAGACCGTGAAGCTGGTCGAGGCGCCCGTCTCCGCCGACGGGCCGCTCGCCGTCACCGACGCGTACACCCTGGAAGCGCACCGGCTCTCCCACCCCGTCGAGTCCTACGGTTACCGGCTCGTCGAGCCCGACGGGCGCCGCATCCTGCCCGGGAAGCTCGCCGAGCACGGCATCGCGGGCCCCGACGTGGGCCGGATCCAGCGCGACGGCGTCCTGAACGGCGTCACCCTCGACGAGGTCAGCGAGGTCCGGCGCGGACAGCGCTTCGCCTTCGTCATGGACACCCGGCTCTGCGACGGCGTGCACGCCCTCGCCGAGGGCGCCGACATGCTCGTCATCGAGTCGACCTTCCTCGACGAGGACGTCCGCCTCGCCACCGACCACGGCCACCTGACGGCCGGACAGGCCGCCGCGGTCGCCCGGGACGCGGGCGTGCGGCACCTCGTCCTCACCCACTTCTCGCAGCGCTACCACGACCCCGCCGAGTTCGAACGGCAGGCGCGGGCGGCCGGGTTCGACGGCGAGCTGAGCATTGCCCAGGACCTCATGAGGGTCCCCGTACCGAAACGAACGTGAACATGCCCGTACCCGTAGGCCTCCCCGCGTCCCTCCCCAAGGCGGAACTGCACCTCCACATCGAGGGCACCCTCGAACCCGAGCTGGCCTTCGCGCTCGCCGCGCGCAACGGCGTCACCCTGCCGTACGCGGACACCGACGCCCTGCGCGAGGCGTACCGCTTCAGCGACCTCCAGTCCTTCCTGGACCTGTACTACGGCCTGATGGCGGTCCTGCGCACCGCCGGGGACTTCACCGAACTCGCCGACGCCTATCTGGAGCGGGCCGCCGCCCAGGGCGTCCGGCACGCCGAGATCTTCTTCGACCCGCAGGCGCACACCGCCCGCGGCGTCCCGATCGGCACCGTGATCGAGGGCCTGACCGCCTCCCTCGACCGCGCCGAGGAGCGGTACGGGATCTCCACCCGGCTCATCCTGTGCTTCCTGCGCGACGAGTCCGCCGAGTCGGCCCTCGCCACCCTGGAGGCCGCGAAGCCGTACCTGGACCGGATCACCGGCGTCGGTCTGGACTCGGCGGAGGTCGGCCACCCGCCGGCCAAGTTCCGCGAGGTGTACGAGGAGGCCGCCCGGCTCGGTCTGCGCCGCGTCGCGCACGCGGGCGAGGAGGGGCCCGCGGCGTACGTCCGCGAGGCGCTCGACGTCCTCGGCGTCGAGCGGATCGACCACGGCCTGCGCTGCATGGACGACCCCGACCTCGTCGCCCGGCTCGCCCGCGAGCGGGTCCCGCTCACCCTCTGCCCCCTGTCGAACGTCCGCCTCCGCGTCATCGACACCCTCGCCGACCATCCGCTCCGCGCGATGATGTCGGCCGGTCTCCTCGTCACCGTCAACTCCGACGACCCCGCCTACTTCGGCGGCTACGCGGGCGACAACTACGACGGCGTCCGCACCGCGCTCGGCCTCACGGAGGAACAGCTCCGTGAGCTGGCCCGGAACTCCTTCCTGGCGTCGTTCCTGGAGGACGACGAGGGGCGGCGGGAGCGGTATCTGGCGGAGGTGGAGGCGTACGAGTTCGGGGACGGCGGGGCGTAGGCGCCCGTGGGGCGGGGCGGGGCGGGGCAGGGCGGGTGCGGGCCGGGGCGCCTGCGGCGGGCTTCTTCCCCACCCCGCCCCTTCCCATAACCGGGGCTCCGCCCCGGACCCCGCGCCTCAAACGCCGGCGGGGCTGGATTTTCCGCCCCGAGGGCGGAACTTCAGCCCGTCCGGCGTTTGAGGACACGCCCGGAGGGCGTACGGGGGCCCGGGGGCTCGCCCCCGGTTTCGGGAAGGGGCGGGGTGGGGAGAAGCCCGCCGCAGGCGCCCCGCACGCGCACCCGGCCCCTCACCCCCGCACCCCTCACCCCCGATCGCTCGGCCTCGCCAGCCCGAACGTCGACTTCGTCAACCGGCGACGGGCGGCCGGGACCGGAACCCGGATCGGAGTCACCGGCTGCTCGGGGGCGCCCACCTGGGGCACCAGGGACGGCGTCGCCGAGGCGTTGCCGGCGAGGACGGCCGCGGGGGCGCCGCCGCGGCGGCGGATCGAGCCGGGGACCAGCGGGCGGCCGGAGACGTGCCGGGCCACGGCCGTCATGGGGGCGGCGACCAGCAGGAGCAGGGCGCAGAGGACCGCGCCCATGCCCGGATAGCCCGCGCCCTCCGAGAGGAGGCTGCCGGTCACCGGGCCGCAGGCCACGCCCAGGGAGGACGCCGAGCCGACCAGGACGGCCCAGCGGCCGCGCGGGTCGAGGGAGGCGGCCAGGCCCAGGAGGTAGGACAGGACGACCGGGTAGAAGGCGTTCCACAGGATCTCGCCGGTCGCGAACGAGACCAGGTCCCCGGCGGACGAACTCAGCAGCACGCAGCCCGCGATGAGGACCGTGCCGGCCCCGATCGGCACCGCCCGGCCCAGGCGCGAGCCGAGCGCCCCCGCCGCCGTGACCCCGGCGAGCCCCGCGCCGAGCGCCGCCGCGAAGACCGCGCCGACGGTGACCTCGGAGAGCCCGGCCTGGGTGGTTCCGATGCGGCCGCTCACGCCCCACAGCGCGTTCTGCGCGAGGGACCAGCACAGGATGCCGCCCGCGAGGACGGCCCCCGCCCGGCGGTACGGCAGCGGGCCCGTCACGGGCGCCACGGACCCGACGGACGACTCCCGGCCCGTGCCCGAGCCCGTACGCGCACGCGTACCGCCCGGCAGACGGCCCGTCACCGGCCACACCAGGACCGCCGCACAGGCGATCGCGAGCAGCGGGGGCGCGTGGCCGGAGCCCAGGTGGGGGAGCGTCAGATAGAGGGCGCCCGCCGTGGCCGAGACGGAGAGCAGGCCCAGGGTCGAGGCCCGGTGCGGGTCCCGCCGCCCGGCGATCCCGGCGGCGGCCACCGCCGTCGCCGTGCCCGAGCCGAGGCCGCCGAGGACGGCGCCCGCGACCACCAGCGGCACGGTGCCGGTCGCGGCGGCGGAGCCGTACCCGACGATCATGGCGAGCAGGCCCGCGCGGGCCGCCCGGCGCGGTCCGATCCGCTCCCCGCGCGCGGCGAGCGTGAAACCGGCGGACGAGGAGCCGAGCAGCAGCACGGAGCCGACCAGGCCCGCCTGCGCGGGGGAGAGGCCGAGCCCGGCGGAGAGGCGGCCGACGACGGTCGGCAGCAGGTACGGGGCCAGGTAACCGGCCGTGAAGAGTGCGACGAGGGCGACGAGGGCCCCCGCGCCGCGAGACCGCGACGACATGGGCGTTCCCAGGAACAAGAAGGGGAGGGGTGGAGCGCCCGGCGGTGCGCGAGAGGCACGGGGTCGCGTGACCATGTGTATCAAGCGGGCGAGGGGTGGGAGAAGGTGGTTTCCACCGGTACGCGATGTGATCCGCGACACTCCTGGTTTGGCGGGACGGTTTCCGGGTAAAGAGACGTCCTCCTCGTGCGTCCCACCCGTCTCCCGACCCCCATCGGGCACACTGGGCGGATCCGCACCGCGACCGGGGAGCCCGCCGTGACCACACCCAGGGGAGAGCAGCCGCAACACGACGCCGAGGTCGACCCGTTGGAGCGCCTGCGCGAGCCCACCGACCCCGCCTGCGACGTCTTCCTGACCGGCACGGTCTTCCTCGACATCATCTTCACCGGCCTCGACAGCGCCCCCGTCCGCGGCACCGAGTCCTGGGCCCGCGGCATGGGCTCCAGCCCCGGCGGCGTCGCCAACATGGCCACCGCCCTCGCCCGCCTCGGCCTGCACACCTCCCTCGCCGCCGCCTTCGGCGACGACCACTACGGCGAGTACTGCTGGGACGCCCTGGAGCAGGGCGAGGGCATCGACCTCTCCTTCTCCCGCACGGTCCCCGGCTGGCACTCCCCGGTCACCGTCTCCATGGCCTACGAGGGCGAGCGCACGATGGTCTCGCACGGCCACGCGGCCCCGCCGTCCGAAGGCGCCCTGCCCGCCTACCCGCCGCACGCGCGCGCGGCCGTCGCCTCCCTCGCCCCCGGCCGCCCCGAGGAGTGGGTCGCCCAGGCCGCCCGCGCCGGCGCCAAGGTCTTCGCCGACGTCGGCTGGGACGACACCGGCCGCTGGGACCTGGCGGCCCTCCCGGACCTGGAGCACTGCGAGGCGTTCCTGCCCAACGCCGCCGAGGCGATGCGCTACACCCGCACCGACTGCCCCCGGGCCGCCGCCCGCGCCCTCGCCGACAAGGTCCGCTACGCCGTGGTCACCCTCGGCGCCGAGGGCGCCTACGCCGTCGACGGTGCCACCGGCGAGACCGCCGAGGTCCCCGCCATCCAGGTCTCCGCCCTCGACCCGACCGGCGCCGGGGACGTCTTCGTCGCCGGTTTCGTCACCGGCACCCTCGCCGGCTGGCCCCTCGCCGACCGGCTCGCCTTCGCCGGCCTCACCGCCGCCCTCTCCGTCCAGGAGTTCGGCGGCTCCCTCTCCGCCCCCACCTGGGACGAGATCGCCGCCTGGTGGCAGCGGGCCCAGGGCGACGCCCGGCAGGACCCCGAGGCCCTGCGCGGCCGCTACGCCTTCCTGGAGCGCCTCCTGCCCGCCCCCGCCCGCCCCTGGCCGCTGCGCAGGGCGGTCCCGACGATCGGCTTCCGCGCGGCCGCCTCGTAGGGCCCGTTCCCGGACACACCACTCGAACGGCCCTTCGTAAACCCCTTAGGCACTGTCGGTGCCAGGTCGTAGGCTTGGTGATCGAGAGGTTGTCGAGCCGCGAGAACCCCGCGTACGGGAGGTATGCGCAGGCCACAGTGCCGGCCCATGACTCACACACCCACAGCCCACGACGGAGCGCCCCGCGACGAGGCGCACGGACAGGCCCGCGCCCACTTCACGGTCCCCGCCAAGCACCCCATGGTGACCCTGCTGGGCTCCGGCGACTCCCTGCTCCGCGTCATCGAGCGCTCGTTCCCCGGGACCGACATCCACGTCCGGGGCAACCAGGTCAGCGCGGTCGGCGACGCGGCGGAAGTCGCCCTGATCCAGCGCCTGTTCGACGAGATGATGCTGGTGCTCCGCACCGGTCAGCCGATGACGGAGGACGCAGTGGAACGCTCGATCGCCATGCTCAGGGCGAGCGGGGACGGAACGGCGGAGGGCGGCGAGGAGACTCCCGCCGAGGTGCTCACGCAGAACATCCTCTCCAGCCGGGGACGCACGATCCGCCCCAAGACGCTCAACCAGAAGCGGTACGTCGACGCCATCGACAAGCACACGATCGTCTTCGGCATCGGCCCCGCGGGCACCGGCAAGACCTATCTCGCCATGGCCAAGGCGGTCCAGGCCCTGCAGTCCAAGCAGGTCAACCGGATCATCCTGACCAGACCCGCCGTCGAGGCGGGCGAGCGGCTCGGCTTCCTGCCGGGCACGCTCTACGAGAAGATCGACCCGTACCTGCGCCCGCTCTACGACGCCCTGCACGACATGCTCGACCCGGACTCGATCCCCAAGCTCATGGCGAGCGGGACGATCGAGGTCGCGCCCCTGGCGTACATGCGCGGCCGCACGCTCAACGACGCGTTCATCATCCTGGACGAGGCGCAGAACACGAACCCCGAGCAGATGAAGATGTTCCTCACCCGCCTCGGCTTCGACTCGAAGATCGTCATCACCGGTGACATCACCCAGGTCGACCTGCCGAACGGGACGAAGAGCGGTCTGCGGCAGGTCCGCGACATCCTCGACGGGGTCCAGGACGTCCACTTCTCCACGCTCACGTCGCAGGATGTCGTCCGGCACAAGCTCGTCGGCCGTATCGTCGACGCGTACGAGCAGTACGACAGCCGCAACGGCCGCAACGGGAAGTAGTCACAGAACCACCATGTCGATCGACGTCAACAACGAGTCCGGCACCGAGGTCGACGAGCAGTCGATCCTCGACATCGCCCGCTACGCGCTCGCGCGCATGCGCATCCACCCCCTCTCCGAGCTCTCGGTGATCGTCGTGGACGCGGAGGCGATGGAGCAGCTCCACATCCAGTGGATGGACCTGCCCGGCCCCACGGACGTCATGTCCTTCCCGATGGACGAGCTGCGCCCGCCGGCGAAGGACGACGCGGAGCCCCCGCAGGGGCTCCTCGGCGACATCGTGCTCTGCCCCGAGGTCGCCACCCAGCAGGGCAAGGACGCGCCGACGCAGCACTCCATGGACGAGGAGCTCCAGCTCCTCACCGTCCACGGAGTGCTGCACCTCCTCGGCTACGACCACGAGGAGCCCGACGAGAAGGCCGAGATGTTCGGCCTCCAGGCGGCGATCGTCGACGGCTGGCGCGCGGAGAAGGGCCTGACCGGCCCCTCCCCGGCGCCGACCGTCTCCTGACCCCGATGGACGTCTCGCTGATCCTCGGGGCGGTCGCGCTCGTCGTCGTGGCCTGGCTCGCCGCCTGCGCCGAGGCGGGCCTCGCCCGGATCTCCAGCTTCCGCGCCGCCGAGGCCGTACGGTCCGGGCGGCGCGGGGCCGAGAAGCTCGCCCGGGTCGCCTCCGACCCGACCCGCTACCTCAACGTGGCGCTGCTCGTCCGCGTCGCCTGCGAGATGGCGGCCGGCGTCCTCGTCACGTACGCCTGCCTGGAGGCCTTCCCGGAGACCTGGGAGGCGCTCCTCGTCGCCATCGCCGTCATGGTCCTCGTCTCGTACGTGGCCGTCGGCGTCTCGCCGCGCACCATCGGCCGCCAGCACCCGCTGAACACGGCGACCGCCGCCGCGTACGTCCTGGTGCCCCTCGCCCGGATCATGGGCCCGATCCCGCAGCTCCTGATCCTCATCGGCAACGCGCTCACCCCCGGCAAGGGCTTCCGCAAGGGCCCCTTCGCCTCCGAGGCCGAGCTGCGGGCCCTGGTCGACCTCGCCGAGCAGGAGTCGCTGATCGAGGACGACGAGCGCCGCATGGTGCACTCCGTCTTCGAGCTCGGCGACACCCTCGTGCGCGAGGTCATGGTGCCCCGCACCGACCTGATCTGCATCGAGCGCTACAAGACCGTCCGCCAGGCCCTCACCCTCGCCCTGCGCTCCGGCTTCTCCCGGATCCCGGTCACCGGCGAGAACGAGGACGACATCGTCGGCATCGTGTACCTCAAGGACCTGGCCCGCCGGACCCACGTCAACCGGGAGTCGGAGTCCGACCTGGTGTCGACCGCGATGCGGCCGGCCGCCTTCGTGCCCGACACCAAGAACGCCGGCGACCTGCTGCGCGAGATGCAGCAGGAGCGCAACCACGTCGCCGTCGTCGTCGACGAGTACGGCGGCACGGCCGGGATCGTCACCATCGAGGACATCCTGGAGGAGATCGTCGGCGAGATCACCGACGAGTACGACCGGGAGCTGCCGCCCGTCCAGGAGCTCGGCGACGACCGGTACCGGGTCACCGCCCGCCTCGACATCGGGGACCTCGGCGAGCTCTACGGCCTGGGCCCCGACGAGTACGACGACGAGGACGTGGAGACCGTCGGCGGCCTGCTCGCCAAGGCCCTCGGCCGCGTCCCCATCTCGGGCGCGAAGTCCGTGGTGGAGCTGCCCGACGGGCGCTCGCTGCGGCTGACCGCCGAGTCCCCGGCCGGCCGCCGGAACAAGATCGTCACCGTGCTCGTGGAACCGGTGGAGCCGGTCGGAGCGGAGAAGGAACCCGAGTGACCCCCCAGGAGCCCGAGTGACCCCCGACGAGCTGCGCGCCCTCTGCCTGGAGTTCGACGACGCGTCGGAGGAGTTCCCCTTCGGCCCGGAGACCTCCGTCTTCAAGGTCGCCGGGAAGCTCTTCGCCCTGTCGGCGCTCGACTCCGAGCCGCTGCGGGTCAACCTCAAGTGCGACCCGGACGAGGCCGTGCGGCTCCGCGAGGAACACCCGGCGATCGCCCCCGGCCACCACATGAACAAGCGGCACTGGAACACGGTGACCGTCGGCGAGCTCCCGGCCCCCATGGTCCGGGAGCTGGTCGAGGACTCGTACGACCTCGTCGTCGCGGGCCTGCCGAAGGCGGTACGGCTCCGCCTGGACCGCCCCTGAACCGGAGCCTTCCCGGGGCCCGACCTATGCTCGCTCCATGACACTCAGCAGCGAGCACGGCGACCTCGGCGCCGAGGACCTCAAGATCATCACCCTGGCGCGGAGCGCGCGGGCCCGCAACGGCGTGGCCGAGGGCGCGGCCGTGCGCGACGAGACCGGCCGGACCTACGTGGCCGGGACCGTGGCGCTCGACTCGCTCAGGCTGAGCGCCCTGCAGACCGCCGTCGCGATGGCGGTGGCCAGCGGCGCCGAGTCCCTGGAGGCGGCGGCCGTCGTGACGACCGCCGAGGCGGCCTCGGACGCGGACCGCGCGGCCGTGCGGGACCTCGGCGGCCCGGAGACCCCGGTCCTGCTCGCGGGCCCGGACGGGAAGCTGCGACAGGCCGTCACGGCGGGCTGAGACGCCCCGCCGGGAGCTCCCGGGGGCTCCGGAGTGCGCGCCGCCGGGTCCTCCGCACCCACTGGGTGCGTGGCGCGGGCGCTCATCGGGGACAATGGCCCCCATGAGCGCTCGCAACCAAGAAACCGAAGCCGTCCACCGGGCCGGCTTCGCCTGCTTCGTCGGCCGCCCCAACGCGGGCAAGTCCACCCTCACGAACGCTCTGGTCGGCCAGAAGGTGGCCATCACCTCGAACCGGCCGCAGACCACCCGGCACACCGTCCGGGGCATCGTGCACCGCCCGGACGCGCAGCTGATCCTGGTCGACACCCCCGGCCTCCACAAGCCGCGCACCCTCCTGGGCGAGCGGCTCAACGACGTCGTGCGCACCACCTGGGCCGAGGTCGACGTGATCGGCTTCTGCCTGCCCGCCGACCAGAAGCTCGGCCCCGGCGACCGCTTCATCGCCAAGGAACTGGCCGGGATCAAGAAGACCCCCAAGGTCGCGATCATCACCAAGACCGACCTGGTCGACTCCAAGACGCTCGCCGAGCAGCTCATCGCCGTCGACCAGCTCGGCAAGGAGCTGGGCTTCGAGTGGCAGGAGATCGTCCCGGTCTCCGCCGTCGGCGACAAGCAGGTCCAGCTCGTCGCGGACCTGCTCGTCCCGCTGCTCCCCGAGTCCCCGCCGCTCTACCCGGAGGGCGACCTCACCGACGAGCCCGAGCAGGTCATGGTCGCGGAGCTGATCCGCGAGGCCGCGCTCGAAGGCGTGCGGGACGAGCTGCCGCACTCCATCGCGGTGGTCGTGGAGGAGATGATCCCCCGCGAGAACCGCCCGGCGGACCGGCCGCTGCTCGACATCCACGCCAACGTGTACATCGAGCGCCCCAGCCAGAAGGGCATCATCATCGGCCCCAAGGGCAGCCGCCTGAAGGAGGTCGGGATGAAGTCCCGCAAGCACATCGAGGCCCTCCTCGGCACCCCGGTCTTCCTCGACCTGCACGTGAAGGTCGCGAAGGACTGGCAGCGGGACCCGAAGCAGCTCAGGAAGCTGGGCTTCTAGAAGGCCGGTTCTCCGGAAGGACCCACGGAGAGGGCCGCGCCCGGGAGAACGTCCCCGGGCGCGGCCCTCTCCTCATGCCGCCGCGCCCTTCCGCCTCACGGCTGGATCAGCGAGTCCTTGTAGTAGACCGACGCGGTGCGCGCGCCCGAGGTCTCCCCCGAGGCGAAGCCCATGCAGAGGCGGAACACGTCGGGCTCGGACGCCTTCGGGATCTGGATCGCCAGGCCCTCCGGCTCGCGGAACGGCAGGGTGTAGCCGGCCTTCGAGTGGAAGGTCGTGATGATCTGCCCGGTGTTCAGGTCCACCGAGGTGAGGTGGGTGTTGCCCTCGCCCGGCGGGGAGATGACGATCTCGGGCGTCGACTCGTTGCCGTCGTGGTCCTGCGTGTAGCCGTACGAGTTGCCGTGCAGCATGTACAGGTACTGACCGGCCACCGCGTACCCCTGGAACGAGGGCTTCCCGTAGCGGTTGCGGTCGATCGAGATCGCGGGCTCGGCGATCTCGGCCAGCGGCGTGCCGAAGTCGCCCGCGCGCGCCGCGGCCAGGTCGAAGATCCGGTAGCGCATCCCGTTGAGGCTGTACCGGACCACCAGGCGGTTGTTCAGCGGGTCGACGCCCGCCGTGTTGTTCACGCTGCCGGGGACGGGGGTGAACTTCTGCAGCGAGGTGCTGGTGGCGTCCAGCGGCGTGCTGGAGCTCGCGAACTTGAAGCGGCAGAGGCGGCGGCCCCGGCTCGTCCCCTCCTTGGTGTCCTGGACCGCGTCGACCTCGGTCCACAGGTAGGTGCTGCCGCCCGAGGGCTCGACGCCGATGCCGACGCCGTGCCCGAAGCCCCGCAGGTACATGTGGCCCGTGATCCTCGCGCTTCCGGCGCCCTCCGCCGTGTCGGCGCCGAGGGTCCACTCGGTGATCGCCAGGTCGCCGTGGAGGTCGCGGACGTCGGCGGAGACCGGCGCGGACTCGCCCTTGAGCTGGAGGCCGCCGCCGATGAGCTGGGCGAAGTAGAGCCGCCGGTTGACGTTGTCGAAGCCGAGGGACTGGATGACCGTCCCCCGCTGCACGGCCTTCTCGCGGAAGTAGGCCGGGCCGGTGTTGCCCTCGACGCGGATCAGCTTCGACGGCGGCAGCGCCAGGGCGGTGGCCGCCGTTCCGGCGCCCGTGCCCGCGGCGCTCGCGGTCCCCGCCGTCGTTCCGAGCCCGGCGACGGCCAGGGCGGCGACGCCGCCGAGGGAGAGGAAGTCGCGCCGGTTGAGCTGACTGGCATTCATGAGGGCTTCACTTTCGCGAGATTGACGGACCGCGCCATCCTTTCAAGCCGCGCGGCGAACCTCGAACATCAGGGCGAAAGCGAAGGGGGGTGAGGGCGCCCGGTTACGCGCCTTCCTTCAGGACCCGGGTGATCAGGGCCCGCTGCTCCTTCGTGACCGCCGGGTCGCCGCACCGGACCGTGTGCCCGTCGATCGTGATCTCGTACGAGAAGCCGTCCGGGACGCCGGACCGGTCACCGTCCCCGCCGCCTCCGTCGGCCGCGAGGACCGCCCCGGCCAGGGCGGCCCACTCCCCGGCGTCGGGGCGGCCCGCGGTGTCCACCTCCGCCGACCGCTCGATGCCCGCGAAACCGCCCGTGCGCCGTACTCGAATCCGCATGGGCCCTGTCTACCCCGGCTCAGTCCGTCGGCACGCCCACCGCCGCCCAGGACTTCAGGACGGCCTGGATCTCGGCCCCGTCGCCGTACCGGTCCTTCGCCGCCTTCGCCGTGGCCGCCGCGAACTCGGCGAACCGGGTCTCGGGGGTGAGGGTGCCGCCGGTCATCACGTCGTACCAGATCTGCCCGGCCCGCTCCCACGCGTTGCCGCCCAGCTCGGTCGCCGCCAGGTAGAAGGCGTGGTTGGGGATGCCGGAGTTGATGTGCACCCCGCCGTTGTCGCGGCTCGTGCGGACGTAGTCGTCCATGTGGGCGGGCTGCGGGTCCTTGCCGAGGACGTCGTCGTCGTACGCCGTGCCCGGGGCCTTCATGGAGCGCAGGGCCCTGCCCTCCACGTCCGGGTGGAAGAGGCCCTCGCCGATCAGCCAGTCCGCCGCCTCGGCGCTCTGCCCGAGGGCGTACTGCTTCACGAGGGCGCCGAAGACGTCCGAGACGGACTCGTTGAGGGCGCCGGACTGGCTGAAGTACTCCAGGTTCGCCGTGTACTGGGTGAAGCCGTGGGCCAGCTCGTGCCCGATGACGTCCACGGGCAGGGTGAAGTCGAGGAAGATCTCGTCGTCGCCGTCCCCGAACACCATCTGCTCGCCGTTCCAGAAGGCGTTGCCGTAGTTCCGGTCGTAGTGGACGGAGGCGACCAGGGGCAGACCGGAGCCGTCGATCGAGTCGCGCCCGAAGGCGTTCAGGAAGAGCTCGAACGTGGCGCCGAGGCCCGCGTACGCGCGGTTGACGGAGGCGTCGCCGGTCGCCTTCCCGCCCTCGGCGCGGACCTTCACGCCCGGCAGGCCGGTGCCGTGCCGGCAGTCGTGGACGGTGCGGTGCGGCGTGGCGGCGGCGCGGGGGGCGGCCGCCGGGGGAGAGCCCGGCCGGGACAGCGCCCGGAAGGAGCGGGCCGAGGCGTCCGCGGCCAGGGTGCGGCGGGCGGCGGCGGCCACGGCGGCGTCGGAGGACTGGGCCAGATGCTCCAGGAGGTGCGGCGGCACGATCGAACAGAAGACAGGCGTGTGAGCGGTCATTCCAGCAATGTGGCAGTGCGTGACCGTGCTGTCACTAGGAGAGACGAGGATTGGCGAAATGGAGTGATCCGTCACTGTTCGAGTTTGATTCCGCGGCCGTCCCGCATACTGGAACGGGACGTCCGCTTCCACGTCCCTGGGCTAAGCTGCGGCACATCATGCGTTTCGGGCTGCTTCTCCTTAGCTGCCGCGGCGAGGGCCTGTAGTCGTAGGCCGACCCCCTCCCCGCGGGACCTGGTGTTGCGTTCGACAGTCGGCCGTCCTTCTCTCAGCTGGACCCGAGGAGCCCTACGCAATGTCGCAGTCCCCGTTCATCGGCCGCCCCACGCCCGTCACCAACGAGGCCCCGCTGCAGAAGCCGTCCGGGATGCCGATCCACAAGTACGGCCGGTACGAGGCCGTCGAGATCCCCGACCGCACCTGGCCCGACCGGCGCATCACCAAGGCCCCCCGCTGGCTGTCCACCGACCTGCGCGACGGCAACCAGGCCCTGATCGACCCGATGTCCCCGGCCCGCAAGCGCGAGATGTTCGACCTGCTCGTACGCATGGGCTACAAGGAGATCGAGGTCGGCTTCCCGTCCTCCGGCGAGACCGACTTCGCCTTCGTGCGCTCCATCATCGAAGAGGGCGCGATCCCGGACGACGTCACCATCTCCGTCCTGACCCAGGCCCGCGAGGACCTGATCGAGCGGACCGTCGAGTCCCTGGTCGGCGCGAAGCGGGCCACCGTCCACCTGTACAACGCCACCGCGCCCACCTTCCGCCGGGTCGTCTTCCGCGGCTCGAAGGAGGACATCAAGCAGATCGCCGTGGACGGCACGCGCCTGGTGATGGAGTACGCGGAGAAGCTGCTGGGCCCGGAGACGATCTTCGGCTACCAGTACAGCCCCGAGATCTTCACCGACACCGAGCTGGACTTCGCCCTGGAGGTCTGCGAGGCCGTCTGCGACGTCTGGCAGCCGGGTCCGGGCCGCGAGATCATCCTCAACCTGCCCGCCACCGTGGAGCGTTCGACGCCGTCCACGCACGCGGACCGGTTCGAGTGGATGTCCCGGAACCTGACCCGCCGCGAGTACGTCTGCATCTCCGCCCACCCGCACAACGACCGCGGCACGGCCGTGGCCGCGGCCGAGCTGGCCGTCATGGCCGGCGCCGACCGCGTCGAGGGCTGTCTGTTCGGCCAGGGAGAGCGCACCGGCAACGTCGACCTGGTGACCCTGGGCATGAACCTGTTCAGCCAGGGCGTCGACCCGCAGATCGACTTCTCGCAGATCGACGAGATCCGCCGCACCAGCGAGTACTGCAACCAGATGGAGGTCCACCCGCGCCACCCCTACGCGGGCGACCTGGTCTACACCGCCTTCTCCGGCTCCCACCAGGACGCCATCAAGAAGGGCTTCGACGCCATGGAGGCCGACGCGGCCGCCCGGGGCAAGACCGTGGACGACATCGAGTGGGCGGTCCCGTACCTGCCGATCGACCCGAAGGACGTCGGCCGCTCCTACGAGGCCGTCATCCGGGTCAACTCGCAGTCCGGCAAGGGCGGCATCGCGTACGTCCTGAAGAACGACCACAAGCTGGACCTGCCCCGCCGGATGCAGATCGAGTTCTCCAGGATCATCCAGCAGAAGACCGACTCCGAGGGCGGCGAGGTCACGCCGGCCGCGATCTGGTCCGTCTTCCAGGACGAGTACCTGCCCAACCCCGACAACGCCTGGGGCCGCATCCAGCTGCGCTCCGGCCAGACCACCTCCGACACGGACGGCACGGACACGCTGACCGTCGAGGCGGTCGTGGACGGCGTCGACACCGTCCTGACCGGCTCCGGCAACGGCCCCATCTCGGCCTTCTTCGCCGCGCTCCAGGCCGTCGGCGTCGACGCCCGCCTGCTGGACTACCAGGAGCACACGATGAGCGAGGGCGCCTCCGCGCAGGCCGCCTCGTACATCGAGTGCGCCATCGACGGCAAGGTCCTGTGGGGCATCGGCATCGACGCCAACACGACCCGCGCCTCCCTGAAGGCGGTCATCTCGGCGGTCAACCGCTCCGCCCGCTGACCCGCTCCGGCACCGCTGCCCCGCACCCTCTCGAAGGGTGCGGGGCAGTGCCGTACGAGGGCGGGGAGGCGGTCGCGGGACCACTCGGGAGGGTGATTTCACGGCGGTCGAACGGTGACGTGTCTCGGCCATCTCCACGGTGAACTGACGACGAGGTACTGACGCCACATCGCGGATGTGGCTAACATCACGCCCACGCCGGCAGCGCAGCCGGGGCGTCGAGGAGGTGCGTATGCGGTCTGCCCGGAATTCACGTGGTGGGAAAGTGGGCATCTGCGGGATCCGCACCTCCTGGAACACCGTGGGGGACGGCGAGTTCTTCTGCGAGGTGTGCGGGGGCGACCGCAACTACCGGCGGCGCACCGGCCGCCGCAGGTTCGCCGTCCTGGGCGTGCCCGTCCTGCCCCGGGGCTGTACGGGCCCCGTCGTCGAGTGCGCGGCCTGTCACACGCACTTCGGTACGGAGGTGCTCGACCACCCGACGACGAGCCGTTTCTCCGCGATGCTGCGGGACGGGGTGCACACCGTCGCCCTGGCCGTCCTCGCGGCCGGCGGCACCGACTCCCGCGCCGTCCTGGACCGGGCCGTCAGCGCGGTCCGCTCCGCCGGCTTCACGGAGTGCACGGCCGTCCAGCTCGTCGACCTCGTGGAGGCCCTGGAGGCCGACACGGGGCGCTTCATGCCCGAGGTGAACCCCGAGGGCACGCTCCTCGCGATCGAGCTCCACGAGGCCCTGGAGCCGCTCTCCCCGCACCTGGCCCCCTCCGGGCGGGAGTCGATCCTCGTCCAGGCGGCCCGGATCGCCCTGGCCGACGGCCCGTACAGCCCGGCCGAGATGGAGGTGCTCGGCACCGTCGGCAACGCGCTCTCGCTGGCCCCGGACGACACCGTCCGGCTGCTCACCTCCGCGCGGACCGTCTCCTGAGCCGGGAGAAGTCCCGGGAAACGACTCCGCGAGGACCCGGATCCCCTCCGAGCCCTCGCGGCCGCCGTACCGGAGCGACGGTTACTGGATGGCGCCGCTCGCGCGCAGCATGTCCTCGCGCTCCACGATCTTCACGCGCTCGCGGCCCTGCGGCTCGCCGAGCGCCTTCTCGGCGGCGTCCAGGGCGTACCAGCCCTCCCACGTCGTGTACGTGAGGCCCTTGCCCTCCAGGAAGGCCACGACCGCGTCCGTCTCCGGGGTGGCCGGGTCGAGCAGGCGCCCGTTCGCGAAGTCGTCCAGGAGGTTCGCCACGGTCTCGTTGGCGTCGCCCTTGGTGTGCCCGATGAGGCCGACCGGGCCGCGCCGGATCCAGCCGGTGACGTAGGTCGACGCCAGGTGCTCGCCGTTCTCCTGGATCACCCGGCCGCCCTGGTCCGGGACGGTGCCGCTGACGGCGTCCCACGGGAGCTTCGACAGCTCGTCCGAGAGGTAGCCGACCGCGCGGTAGACGGCCTGGACGTCCCAGTCGGTGGTCTGCCCGGTGCCCCGGACGTTGCCGGTGCCGTCCAGCTCGGTGCGCTCGGTGCGCAGGCCGACGACCTTGCCGTCCTCGCCGAGGACCTCGACCGGGGACTCGAAGAAGTGCAGGAAGAGCTTGTGCGGGCGGTCGCCTATGTCGCGGATCGCCCAGTTCTCCAGGGTCTTCGCGACCATGTCGGTCTGCTTGTTCTTGCGGCGGTCCGCGATCGAGCCGTCGTCGTAGTCGATGTCCTCGGGGTTGACGATGACCTCGATGTTGGGGGAGTGGTCCAGCTCGCGCAGCTCCATGGGGCTGAACTTCGCCTGCGCCGGGCCGCGGCGGCCGAAGACGTGGACTTCGAGGGCCTTGTTGGCCTTCAGGCCCTCGTAGACGTTGGCCGGGATCTCGGTCGGCAGCAGCTCGTCCGCCGTCTTCGCCAGGATGCGGGCGATGTCGAGCGCCACGTTGCCGACGCCGAGGACGGCGACCTTCTCGGCGGACAGGTCCCAGGTGCGCGGTACGTCCGGGTGGCCGTCGTACCAGGAGGCGAAGTCGGCGGCGCCGAGGCAGCCGTCCAGCTCCACGCCGGGGATCTTCAGCTCGCGGTCCGCCATGGCGCCGGTCGAGAAGACCACGGCGTCGTAGAAGGAGCGCAGGTCGTCCAGGTGCACGTCGGTGCCGTAGTCGACGTTGCCGAACAGGCGGACCTGCGGCTTGTCGAGCACCTGGTGCAGCGCGTTGACGATGCCCTTGATGCGCGGGTGGTCGGGGGCGACGCCGTAGCGGATGAGGCCGAAGGGCGCCGGCATCCGCTCGAAGATGTCGATCGACACGCCCGGCTCGGCGGCGGCCTCGGACTTCAGCAGCGCATCGGCGGCGTAGATTCCGGCGGGGCCGGCGCCGACGATCGCGACCCGGAGGGGGCGGGGCATGACTGGGTTCCCTTCGCAGCGACATGGCGGCGGAGCCGCCGACACTTAGGTCACCCTAAATAATGCACGACCCGGAGCGGTACCCGGCCCCGGTCTATGGGCACATAAGGCGAACTTATGACTTCCCAAAGCGAAACTAGGCCCCGCCCTCGGCGAGGGCCTCCACCGTCAGGAGGACCAGCGCCGCCACGCCGCCCAGCCCGCAGAGGAAGAGGAACGTCCCCGCCGCGATGCTCAGGCGCTGCATGAACCCCGGCATCAGCGTGTACACGTCCGCCGGGTCCTTCGGATCGTAGGCGACCTCGAGGTACGTGCCGTGGCTGAGGTGGGACACGGTGCGGGTCATCCCGTTGGTGTCGACGTAGAGGTAGGTCCCCGGCACGTTGGCCGGCCGGGCGAACTCCCTGACGCCGTGCTTCCGTACCCGCCGCGTGTGGTTCCACTGCCCGAACTCGTAGACACCGGCCCCGAGGGTCACGGCCGTGATCAGCCCGGTCACGACCGTGCCGACGGCATAGCCGGCGCCTCCGGCGACCCCGGCGATCACCGACAGGGCGACGACCGCCCCGAGGACCACCAGCACGAACCACCCGAACCGGCGCAGGTGCCGCCGCTGCCAGCGCGTTCGGAAGGTCCGCAGGACGAGGAGCGCCGCGCCGTCGACCTCCTCGTCCGGCTCCGGCAGCAGCGAGTTCACACCGTCCGCGAAGGCCGTGGCGGCGGCCTCGCTCACGCCCTCGATCCGGTGGACCACGGGCGTGGCCCCGGCGGGAGCCCGCAGCTCGACGGCGACGGCCCCTCCTTCGGCCCGCACCCGGGCGACGGCCTCGCCGGGGATCGTGAGCTCCTCACGAGGCCGCTCCAGGAGCAGCCCCTCGGGAGCGGCGCTCACGGTGACGCCGCCGTGTCCTCTGAGGACGGGTATGGACGCGATGATCGACATGGCCGAGAGCCTAGGACGAACGGCTGTCCGCGTCAGCCCTTGAGCGCCGCGACGAACGCGGACCAGGCACCGTCCGCCACGACCAGGACGGGGCCTTCGACCTGCTTGCTGTCACGGACGGGAACGACGTCGGCGAAGTCGTACGAGACTTCGACGCAGTCGCCGCCCTCCCCGTTGCTGTAGCTGCTCTTGAACCAGTTGGCGTGAGTCAGGTCGTACGCGCGCATCGTCTGAAGTCCTCCGCCGCCGACTCGATCAGGGCCAGGGACGCCTCCGGCGACAAGGCGGCGACCCTGAGCAGATCGTAGGCGCGCTGTGCACGCTTCACCACTGCCGGATCATCGAGGAGCGTCCCCGAAAACGACGTCTCCGTATAGGCCGTTGGCGGCTGGTCCTTGAACTCCATGAGCTTGAGCGTGCCGTTCATGGACGCGTGTGCCCCTACCGATCGTGGGACGACGATCGCCAGCGCCCGCCGCTCCCGCACCAGTGCCGCTATGCGGTCGAGCTGCTCTGCCATGACCGCCGGGCCGCCGACCGGTGTGCGGATCGCGTTCTCGTGCAGGATCACCCAATACTCGGGCCTTGTAGTGGCCGTGAGGATCTTCGCTCGTTCGAGTCGCGAGGTGACCTTCTCCTCGACGTACTCCTCCGTCGCGAAGGGGTTCGCCGCCAGCGTCACCGCCCGCGCGTACGCCCTCGTCTGCATCAGACCCGGCACGACCGTCGGCGCGAACTCGCAGATCTTCGTCGCCACGGCCTCCAGCTCCGCGACCGCGTGGAAATAGGACGCGTACGGTGAGTTGTCGATGAGCTTGCGCCATGTTCGTTCGAAAATACCGCCGGTTTGTAGGACCTCGTCGATTCGTTTCGCCACATCGAGCTGTGGTTTTCGAATTCCCTGCTCGAACAGGCCGATGTAGCCGCCCGAAACGAACACCCGTCCGCCCAGCTCTCCCTGGGAGAGCCCCGCCGCCTCCCTGCGTTCCTTCAGGAGTTCTCCGAAGAACTCCCACACGTCCTGCCGCTTGCCTCTGGCCATGGCTTAACTCCCCTGCCCTACCCCGCAGTTGTACGGCGTGCGCAGCTGTCGATTCTACGGATCAGGGGTCACCCTGGAGAGGCGAAGCGGGAAATGGATTCAGAAAGGCATACGTTGGTGAAGGAAGACATCACGAAGGCGTCCACGGGGACGATCGGAGCCGCACAAGAGGCGGTGGCGGAATTGCGCGAGGCGCTCGCGAGTGCGGGAATCACCCTTCCCTCGCTCGGCCTCGACGTCGTCACCCTCGCCGCCGATCCCCCGAGGCCGCTCGTGGAATTGGGATGCTGCACGGTGGAAACGGCCCGGCTCCTCGCCGCCGCCGTACTGCCGAGGGAGGAGAGTCGATCGTGACGCTGCCCATCGGGTCGTACGTCGTCGAGATCCGCACCGGACGGGTCGGGAGGGTCATGGGGCACGAGGGCCCCTACGTCCAGATCCGCGCGCTGGGCGGCGGGCGCGAGTGGGACGTGGAGCCCGAGGAGGTGCGGGAGGCGACCTCGGCCGAGCGGCTGAGCGCCTCCACGGCGCACGTCAACGCGCGCAGCCGGGGCGAGGTGCCTTGAGCGGTGGCGGGGGCCCGTAGCCCTCCCGTACGGCACCGGCGCCCGGCCCCGGACCCGGGTGTCGGTGCCGTACGGGAGAATGGGCCGCATGAGTCTGTTCCGCGACGACGGCATCGTGCTGCGCACCCAGAAGCTGGGTGAAGCGGACCGCATCATCACCCTCCTCACGCGCGGTCACGGGCGCGTACGCGCCGTGGCGCGCGGCGTGCGGCGCACGAAGTCGAAGTTCGGGGCCCGGCTCGAACCCTTCTCCCACGTGGACGTGCAGTTCTTCGCCCGGGGGAGCGAGCTGATCGGGCGCGGCCTGCCGCTCTGCACGCAGAGCGAGACCATCGCCGCGTACGGCGGCGGGATCGTCACCGACTACGCCCGCTACACCGCCGGCACGGCCATGCTGGAGACGGCCGAGCGGTTCACCGACCACGAGGGCGAGCCGGCCGTCCAGCAGTACCTGCTGCTCGTCGGGGGCCTGCGGACCCTCGCCCGGGGCGAGCACGCCCCCCATCTGATCCTGGACGCCTTCCTGCTGCGCTCCCTCGCCGTGAACGGCTACGCGCCCAGCTTCGAGGACTGCGCCAAATGCGGACTCCAGGGGCCGAACCGGTTCTTCTCGGTCGCGGCGGGCGGAGTCATATGCGGCGACTGCCGGGTCCCCGGAAGCGTCGTACCCTCTGCGGAGGCCATCGGCCTGCTCAGCGCGCTCCTCACCGGCGACTGGGCGACGGCGGACGCGTGCGAGCCGCGTCACGTCAGGGAGGGCAGCGGACTCGTCTCCGCCTACCTGCACTGGCACCTGGAGCGCGGCCTGCGCTCGCTGCGATACGTAGAGAAGACCTAGGTAGGAGATCCATCGCCATGGCCATCGCACGACGCGGAATCCTCGGGCGGCAGCGCCGGGAGTACAAGCTGCCCGAGCCGCACCCGTCCGGCGCCCGCCCGCCGAAGCTCCCGGCCGAGCTGGTGCCGAACCACGTGGCCTGCGTGATGGACGGGAACGGCCGCTGGGCCAAGGAGCGCGGTCTGCCGCGCACCGAGGGCCACAAGGTCGGCGAGGGCGTCGTCCTGGACGTGCTCAAGGGCTGTCTGGAGATGGGCGTCAAGAACCTCTCCCTCTACGCCTTCTCCACCGAGAACTGGAAGCGCTCGCCCGACGAGGTCCGCTTCCTCATGAACTTCAACCGGGACGTCATCCGCCGCCGCCGCGACGAGATGGACGAGCTGGGCATCCGCATCCGCTGGGTCGGCCGCATGCCCAAGATGTGGAAGTCGGTCGTCCAGGAGCTCCAGATCGCCCAGGAGCAGACCGTCGGCAACGACGCCATGACCCTGTACTTCTGCGTCAACTACGGCGGCCGCGCCGAGATCGCGGACGCGGCGCAGGCCATCGCCCGGGACGTGGCGGCCGGGAGGCTGGACCCGTCGAAGGTCAACGAGAAGACCTTCCAGAAGTACCTGTACTACCCGGACATGCCGGACGTGGACCTCTTCCTGCGCCCGAGCGGCGAGCAGCGCACCTCGAACTACCTCATCTGGCAGAGCAGCTACGCCGAGATGATCTTCCAGGACGTGCTGTGGCCGGACTTCGACCGCCGCGACCTGTGGCGCGCCTGCGTCGAGTACGCCTCCCGCGACCGGCGCTTCGGCGGCGTCGACCCGGCCGACCTGGCCGTCCTCGACAAGGGCTGACCGGACCCGCCGCACGCGTGAGGGCCCGTACCGGAGAAAGTCCGGTACGGGCCCTCACGGGCGTCCATGTCCGTCAGGTCACTTCGCGGCGCACTCCGCGCACGTCCCGAAGATCTCCACCGTGTGCGCCACGTTCACGAAGCCGTGCTCGGCGGCGACCGCCTCGGCCCACTGCTCCACCATGGGGCCCTCCACCTCCACGGCCTTGCCGCAGAGGCGGCAGACCAGGTGGTGGTGGTGGTCACCGGTCGAGCAGCGGCGGTAGACCGTCTCGCCGTCGCTGGTGCGCAGCGCGTCGACCTCGCCCGCGTCCGCCAGGGACTGGAGCGTGCGGTAGACGGTGGTGAGGCCGACCGAGTCGCCGCGGTGCTTGAGCATGTCGTGCAGCTCCTGGGCGCTGCGGAACTCGTCCACCTCGTTCAGTGCCGCCGACACGGCGGCCCGCTGCTTGGTCGAGCGGCCGCGTACGGGGGGTCCTGCCGTCACCACGGGGGCCTCCTTGGATGCTTGTCTGCCCCCGCCATTCTGCCAGCCTCCCGTGTCCCACGGACCGGTCGTGGCTCACACCCTCACGTCGTCGCCCGGCCGCCGCCCGGTCGGGACCCGTACGTCGCAGGCCGCCGCGTCCGTCTCGGCCGCCCGGGCCCGCCGCTTGGCGAGCGGCGTGGCGAGCGCCGTGAGCAGGACGAAGACCCCGATCGCGTACAGCACGATCGTCGCGCCGGGCGGGGCCTCCACGTAGTACGTGGTGACCGTTCCCGACAGGGAGACGACGATCCCGATGAGGACCGCGCCGATGAAAGTGGCGCGGAAGGAGCGGGTGAGCTGCTGGGCCGCCGCGACCGGGACCACCATGAGCGCGCTGACCAGGAGCAGGCCCACGACCCGCATGGCGACGGTGACGGTCACCGCGGCCGTGACGGCGATCAGCAGGTTCAGGGCGCGCACCGGCAGTCCGGTGACCCGGGCGAACTCCTCGTCCTGGCTGACCGCGAAGAGCCGGCGGCGCAGGCCGACCGTGACCAGGACCACGAAGGCGGCCAGGACCGTGATCGCGGTGATGTCCTCCGGCGAGACGGTGGTCAGCGAGCCGAAGAGGTACGAGGTGAGGTTGGCGTTGGAACCGGTCGGCGAGAGGTTGATCAGCAGGACGCCACCGGCCATGCCGCCGTAGAAGAGCAGCGCGAGCGCCAGGTCGCCGCGGGTCTTGCCGTACGCCCTGATCAGCTCCATCGCGACCGAGCCGGCGACGGCGACGAGGGTCGCCATCCAGACCGGGCTGGAGTTCAGCAGGAAGCCCAGGCCGACACCGGTCATGGCGACGTGGCCGATGCCGTCGCCCATCAGCGCCTGGCGGCGCTGGACGAGGTAGACGCCGACGGCGGGGGCGGTGATCCCGACCAGGAGGGCGGCGATCAGCGCCCGCTGCATGAAGGCGGGTTCGAGGAATTCCATGTCAGGTCAGCAGTCCTGTGCGGAGCGGCTCGCCGGCCGCGTGCGGATGTACGTGGTCGTGGCCGGGCAGCGCGTGCTGTCCGACGGCCTCGGGCGGCGGGCCGTCGTGGACGACGCAGCCGTCGCGCAGGACCACGGCCCGGTCGATCAGCGGCTCCAGGGGGCCCAGCTCGTGCAGGACGAGGAGGACGGTGGCGCCGCCCGCGACCTGCTCGCGCAGGGTCGCGGCCAGGATCTCCTGGCTGGCCAGGTCCACGCCCGCCATCGGCTCGTCCATGATCAGGAGCTCGGGCTCGGAGGCGAGCGCGCGGGCGATCAGGACCCGCTGGTGCTGGCCGCCGGAGAGGGCGTCGACGGAGTCCCCGGCGCGGTCGGCGAGGCCGACGAGGGCGATGGCCCGCTCGACGGCGGCCCGGTCGGCCTTGGAGAGCCGGCCGAAGCGGCGGCGGGAGAGGCGGCCCGAGGTGACGACCTCGCGGATGGTGGCGGGGACGCCGCTCGCGGCGGTGGTGCGCTGCGGCACGTACCCGACGCGGGCCCAGTCGCGGAACCGCTTCCGCTCGGTGCCGAACAGTTCGATCGTGCCGCTGGTCAGCGGCACCTGGCCGATGACGGAGCGGACGGCGGTGGACTTGCCGGAGCCGTTGGCGCCGAGCAGCGCGACGACCTCACCGCGGTGGACGGTGAGGTCGACGCCCCGGAGGACGGGGCGGCCGCCGAGGGCCGCGGTGGCCCCCCGGACGGAGACGACGGCTTCGGGGGCCTCGGCGGCGGTTTCCTGTGCCATGGGCCGTACCTCCTGCTGTGCGGTGGTCACTTGGCGCCGAGGGCCTTCTTCAGCGCGGTGAGGTTGGAGCGCATGACCTCGATGTAGTCGCTGCCCCGGGACTTGTCCGTGATGCCCTCCAGCGGGTCGAGCACGTCGGTCTTCAGACCGGTGTCGCCGGCGAGGGTCTTCGCGGTCCTGTCGCTCGCCAGGGTCTCGAAGAAGACCGTGGAGACCTTGTCCTTGGCCGCGATCTCCTGGAGCTCCTTCATGCGGGCGGGGCTCGGCTCGGACTCGGGGTCGACGCCGGAGATGCCCTCCTGCTCCAGGTGGTAGCGCTCGGCGAGGTAGCCGAAGGCGGAGTGGGTGGTGATGAAGGTGCGGGTCGCGGTGTTCTTCAGGCCCGTCTCGAACTCGGTGTTCAGGTCGCCGAGCTTCTTCACCAGGGCGTCGGTGTTCTTCTTGTAGTCGGCGGCGTGGTCCGGGTCGGCCTTCTCGAAGGCGCTGCCGACGCCCTTGGCGACCTCGGCGTACTTCACGGGGTCGAGCCAGACGTGGGGGTCGGTGCCGACCTCGGAGCCGTGGTCGTGGCCCTCTTCCTCGGCGTGCTCGTGACCCTCTTCGCCGTGACCGTGGTCGTGGCCGGCCCCGGTGCCGTGCGCCTCCAGCTTCGTGAGCGTGGCGGCGTCGACCGTGTTCTTCACGCCGGCCTGGGCGATGGCCTCGTCGACGGCGGGCTGGATGCCCTTGAGGTAGAGGATGACGTCGGCCTCGCCGAGCGCGCCGATCTGCTTCGGCTTGAGCTCCAGGTCGTGCGGCTCGACGCCGGGCTTCGTGAGCGTCTCGACGGCGACGTGGCCGCCGCCTATCCGCTCGGCCAGGTACTGCATCGGATAGAACGACGCCACCACGTCCAGCTTGCCGCCCTTGCCCCCGTCGGCGGCGTCGGAGGTCCCGGCGCAGGCGGAGAGGGAGACGAGGCCGAGCGCGACGGCTCCGGCGAGGGCGGTGGTGGGTATCAGGCGACGTACGTTCATGACACTCATTTTCAACAAAATTGGAAACGGTTGTCAATTGCCTTCCGTGTGGTCCCACCCACGCGACGCCCCGGCCTCCCTCCCGCCCTCCTTACCCGGAACCGATTTGATGCGGGGGGTACGGGCGCCGGTAACCTGTGGCATTCGCCCACCCGTCTCCCGACCACCACCCCCCACAGAGGCGCTTCGCGCCGCAGTTCCCATCCTTTCCGTCGTCGTAATGAAGAGAGCACCGTGGCCGCCGACAAGATCGACACCATCGTCAGCCTGAGCAAGCGCCGTGGCTTCGTTTTCCCCTGTAGCGAGATCTACGGCGGCCAGCGTGCCGCCTGGGACTACGGGCACCTGGGCGTCGAGCTCAAGGAGAACATCAAGCGCCAGTGGTGGCGTTACATGGTCACCTCGCGCGAGGACGTCGTCGGCATCGACTCGTCGGTCATCCTGGCGACCGAGGTCTGGGAGGCGTCCGGTCACGTCGCCACCTTCACCGACCCGCTGACTGAGTGCACCTCCTGCCACAAGCGCTTCCGCGCCGACCACCTGGAGGAGGCGTACGAGGAGAAGCACGGCCGTCTCCCCGAGAACGGCCTCGCCGACCTCAACTGCCCCAACTGCGGCAACAAGGGCACCTTCACCGAGCCCAAGAACTTCTCGGGCCTGCTCTCCACCCACCTCGGCCCGACCCAGGACTCCGGCTCCGTCGCCTACCTGCGTCCCGAGACCGCCCAGGGCATCTTCACCAACTTCAGCCAGGTGCAGACCACCGCGCGCAAGAAGCCCCCGTTCGGCATCGCGCAGATGGGCAAGTCCTTCCGGAACGAGATCACTCCGGGCAACTTCATCTTCCGGACCCGCGAGTTCGAGCAGATGGAGATGGAGTTCTTCGTCAAGCCGGGCGAGGACGAGGAGTGGCAGGAGTACTGGATGCAGCAGCGCTGGAACTGGTACACCGGCCTCGGCCTGCGCGAGGAGAACATGCGCTGGTTCGAGCACCCGCAGGAGAAGCTCTCCCACTACTCCAAGCGCACCGCCGACATCGAGTACCGCTTCTCCTTCGGCGGCAGCGAGTGGGGCGAGCTGGAGGGCGTCGCCAACCGCACGGACTACGACCTGAGCGCCCACTCCAAGGCCTCCGGCGCCAGCCTGACCTACCTGGACCAGGAGTCCAACGAGCGCTACACGCCGTACGTCATCGAGCCGGCGGCCGGTGTCGGCCGCACGATGCTGGCCTTCCTGCTCGACGCGTACACCGAGGACGAGGCCCCCAACGCCAAGGGCGTCATGGAGAAGCGCGTCGTGCTGCGCCTCGACCACCGCCTGGCCCCGGTCAAGGCCGCGGTCCTGCCGCTCTCCCGCAACCCGCAGCTCTCCCCGAAGGCCAAGGGCCTCGCGGCCGACCTGCGCCAGAACTGGAACATCGAGTTCGACGACGCCGGCGCCATCGGCCGCCGCTACCGCCGCCAGGACGAGATCGGCACCCCGTTCTGCATCACCGTCGACTTCGACACCCTCGAGGACAACGCGGTGACCGTGCGCGAGCGCGACACCATGAAGCAGGAGCGCGTCTCCCTCGACCAGATCCAGGGCTACCTGGGCAGCCGCCTCCTCGGCTGCTGAGTCGCCTCACTCCCGCAGTACGCCAGTACGGCGAAGCCCCCGGTTCCGGACCACGGAACCGGGGGCTTCCCCGTCGTACGGGTCCCGTCGGGCGCTGTACGGGCTCCCGTCAGGCGCGCAGGCCGCGCAGCAGCAGCTCCACCACGGCCTCGAACTCGGTCTCGATCGTGGGGCGCCGCCACTCCGGCGCGTAGGCCGGGTCGTGGAAGCGGGAGGTCGCGTCGAAGAGCGCGCGGGCCGTCGCGTCCGGGTCGGGGGCGGTGAACTCCGCCTCCCCGGCACCCTCCGCCACGATCGACCGGACCTGGTCGATCAGGACGCCGATGTGCTGCTCGACCACTCCGCTGTTCTCGTCGATCAGCACGTTGTACGTGGCGAACAGCTCGGGGTCGTCGCCCGCCTTGTGCCGCTTGGCCTCGAAGAGGTGGGCGAACCAGGCGCGCAGCTTCTCCGGCGCCGGCCGGTCCGGGGCCGCGGTCAGCTCGGCGAGGGCGGTCTCGGTGCGCGAGAGCCACCGCTCGGTCACCGCCTCGCGCAGCGCCGCCTTGGTGCGGAAGTGGCGGTAGACGCTGCCGTGGCTGACGCCGAGGACCCGGGCCACGTCCACGACGGTCGCCTTCGCCGGGCCGTAGCGCCGCAGCACCTCCTCGGTGGCTTCGAGGATGCGTTCTGCGGTCAGGGTCTCGGTGGCGGCCATGGAAGGACAGTACCCGGCGGATCCGGACCGCCGGCCTCTGCCGGACACCCGTCAGCGCTCGCTGTCCAGGTGCGCCATCTGCGCCGCCGGGTACCGCTCGCCGGCCGCCGCGCCCGCCGGGACGGCCTCCTCGATCGCGGCCAGGTCGGCGGCGTCGAGCGTGACGTCCAGGGCGCCGAGCGCCTCCGCGAGCCGGTCCCGGCGCCGGGCGCCGATCAGCGGCACGACGTCCGCGCCCTGCCGCTCGCCCTGCGCCAGGACCCAGGCGACGGCGATCTGCGCGACGGAGGCGCCCTTGGCCTCCGCGAGCGCCCGCAGCCGGTCCACCAGGTCCAGGTTCCGCTGGAGGTTCTCGCCCTGGAAGCGCGGGCTCATGCCCCGGAAGTCGCCCGGCGCCAGCTCCCGGTCCCGGGTGAAGTGGCCGCTGATCAGACCGCGCGAGAGCACGCCGTACGCCGTGATCCCGATGCCGAGCTCGCGCGCGGTGGGCAGGATCTTCTCCTCGATGGACCGGGAGATCAGCGAGTACTCGATCTGGAGGTCCGCGATCGGGGTCACGGCCGCCGCCCGGCGCAGGGTGTCCGCGCCGACCTCGGAGAGCCCGACGTGCCGCACGTGTCCCGCCTCGACCAGCTCGGCGATGGCGCCGACGGTCTCCTCGATCGGCACGTCCGGGTCGACGCGGGCGATCCGGTAGACGTCGATGTGGTCGGTGCCCAGGCGCTGGAGCGAGTACGCCGCGAAGTTCTTCACGGCGGCCGGCCGGCCGTCGTACCCGGTGAAGCCGCCCTCGACCGTGCGGAGCGCGCCGAACTTCACGCTGGTGAGGGCCTGCTCGCGGGCGGCGGCGGGCGCGGTCCGCAGCGCCTCGGCGATCAGCAGTTCGTTGTGCCCCATCCCGTAGAAGTCGCCGGTGTCGAGGAGGGTCACCCCGGCGTCCAGGGCGGCGTGGATCGTCGCGATCGACTCGGCGCGGTCGCTCTCGCCGTACAGCGCGGACATGCCCATGCAGCCGAGGCCGAGGGCGGAGACCCGGGGGCCGGTGGCGCCGAGCGGACGGGTGGGGACGCGGTCGGGGGCGGGCGTCGTGCTCTGGGTCGTGGTCATGGTTCAACCATGGCATGTGCGATGACAGATTTCAATATCTGTCATCCCTTCGAGTGGTGCGGGAAAAATCGGGTGCCGCCGGGACGGGGGCCGGGGTAGCGTCCCCGGCATGTACGCGTTCTTCCAGATCTACGAGTGAGCGCTCAGCGCCGGGGCTGACCGAGCCCGACCACCGACCACCTCACCACTGACGGGAGAACCCCATGGCGAAGGGCCGCAACAACCTCCTCGGCGTCGGCGGACAGCGCAAGAAGCTGTCCCGCGCCGACCAGCAGGCCACCACCCGGGGCCGCGCCGCCGACCGGCGCACGGCCGACGACCAGAAGCAGGAACTCCTGAAGAAGATGCGCGAACGCGCGCAGGGAGCCGCGAGCGGCACGGAGGGCGCCGAGAGCGCCGACACGACCGGCAGCGTCACCGCTCAGGAGTAACCAGCACCGCACGACGAAGGGCCCGAGGCGTTCCCCGCCCCGGGCCCTTTTCGCGATCGAGAGGAAGAACGTCCTTGCAGTACAGAAGACCCGGCCCCGGGCGGACGAGGGCGGGCGCGTCCGCCCTCGCCCTCGCCCTGGCGCTGGCCGCCGTCGGACCGGCCGGCGGAACCGCGCACGCCGAGGGGACCGTGCTCGCCTCCTTCGAGGAGGCCTTCAACAACACGGCCGTCACCCCGGAGGGCGGCAGCTCGAACGGGCCCGGCTTCGACGGGGCGGGCAACAGCTACTCCGGCGCCCTGCTCAGCGCCGCCGGCTGGGAGCCGGGGGCGAAGATCACCGTCAACGGCACGGACTACACCTGGCCGCGCGCGACCTCCGAGGGGGACAACGCCGAGGCCGAGGGGCAGACCTTCGCCCTGTCGGGCAAGGGCGACGCCCTCGGCTTCCTGGCCGCCGCCGAGCGCGGGCCCGCCCAGGGCGACGGCACCGTCACGTACACCGACGGCACCACGTCCACGTACCGTCTCGCCGTGGAGGGCTGGATCTGGAACCCGGCCAAGCAGTCGGCCCCCGCGGTGACCGTGACGGGCAAGTTCTTCGAGAAGGGCAGGCCGGACAGGACCGACGGCAAGAACGTCTACGCGGTCACCGTCCCGCTCGACCGCACCAAGACGGTGAAGACCGTCAAGCTGCCGACGGCCCCCGGTCTGCACGTCTTCTCCGTCGGCGTCCGCGACACCACCACGGCGTCGTCCGAGGGCAAGACGTGGACGGGAAGCTGGGGCGCGGCCCTCGCGCCGCCGGAGGGGATGGGCCAGGCCTCCGCGCGCTACTGGCCGATCTGGAAGGACCAGACTCTGCGGATGGTCGTGCACCCGCACAAGAGCGGCTCCGACATCCGGCTCCGCTTCGCGAACACCTTCGGCTTCCGTCCCGTCACCCTCGGGCGCGTCACCCTCGCCGAACGGTCCGCCAAGACGGGCGCGGCCACCGGAGCCGTCCGCGAGGTGACGTTCCCCAAGGGCCGGACCACCATGCCGGCGGGAGGCGAACTGGTCAGCGACCGGATCACGTTCCCCGTCGCCGCCGGCCGTGACCTCCTGGTCAGCGTCCACCTTCCGGGCGAGGTCAAGGGCGCCCCCGTGCACTCCTACGCCCTGTCGAAGACGTACGTCGGCGCGGGCGACCTCACGCGTCAGGCCTCCCAGACCGGCTTCACGGAGAGCCCGCCCAAGTGGACCCTGCTCAGCGGTCTCGACGTGGAGGCCGACGGCTCCCCGGGGACCGTCGTCATGATCGGCGACTCCCAGACCGACGGCTCCCACAGCACCGAGGACGAGAACCGGCGCTGGCCCGACCTGTTCGCCAAGGTGCTCGCCGGCGACCCGGCCGCGCCGGGAGTCCTGAACATGGGCCTGAACGGCAACAGGATCCTCCAGGACCACGGCAGCTCGGTCGGCATGGGGTCCGGCACGACGGTGAACCTCCTCGACGTCGCGGGCCCGGCCGCCCTGAACCGGCTCGACCGCGACGTGTTCGCCCAGCCTGGCGTCCGCCGGGTGGTCCTCTACGAAGGGGTCAACGACATCCTCTACGGGGGCGACGGCCGCGGCGCGGACGCGTCCGCGATCAAGGCGGGCATCGACAGGATCGTGGCGGACGCACGAGCCCGAGGCATCGACGTCACGGTCGCGACCGTCCCGCCGTTCGGATGCCGGACCGCCGGAGCCACCGTCTGCTCCGACGACCCCGCCCACGAGAAGGCCCGGCAGGACGTCAACGCCCACATACGGGCCCTGCCCGGTCACGTCGACCTCGACCGCGCCACCCGGGACGCCGCCGTACCGACCCGGCTCGCCCTCGCCTACAAGTCGGACCGGGACGACCTGCACTTCAACGACACCGGCACCCAGCGCCTGGCCGACACGTTCGCCGCGGCGGTCACCGGAACGTCCAAGCACCTCTCGCAGACCGCGGCGGCCGACTTCGACGGCGACGGCCTCACCGACCTCATCGCCCGGGACGCCACCTCCTCCACGATGAGGATCTGGTTCGGCCGGGGGGACGGCTCGTTCGACTGCTCGCTCCACGTCACCAACGACTGGAACCACACCCAGACCGTCGCGGGGGACTTCGACGGCGACGGCAAGGCCGACATCATGGCCAGGACGCCGCCCCTGTCCGAGGGCTCGACCGCGGACGAGCTGTGGGCGTGGCCCGGCCTGGGGAACGGCCGCTTCGGCTCTCGCGAACGCGTCACGCTGGGCTGGAAGTTCAAGGAGGTGGCCGTCGCCGACTTCGACATCGACGGCAAGGTGGACGTCATCGCCGCCGAGGAGGGTACGGACCAGCTCAAGATCTGGGCGGGTACCGATTCCAGTCCCATCGCCTTCAAGTCCCCGAGGGACGTGACGAAGGGCTGGACCTTCACCGAGACCGTCGCCGGGGACTTCAACGGCGACGGCGGGGCCGACATCATGGCGACCGACTCCGACGACGTCCTCATGATGTGGGTCCGCAACCCGGACGGCAGCTTCCAGCCGAAGAAGCCGGTCACCCGGGGCTGGAACTTCACCGAGACCGCCGTCGGGGACTTCACCGAGGACGGCAAGGTGGACATCGTCGCCCGGGACGCCGACGGCACGCTGAAGATCTGGACCGGCCGGGGGGACACCACCTTCATGGCCCCCAGGATCGCCCCCGTCCGCTGGTAGCGGGACCGGAAGGCGCGCGGGGGCGCGGGCGGCGGTCGCCGTCGTCCGTGCCCCCGCACCCCTCCCCGGCGCGCCGCCCGGATGTGAGGTCGGGCATGTTCGGATAGTACGGCTAACTAATGACCGCCGCCGTACGCGACAATGGGCCCATGACCGCGTTCACCCCCCTCGCCATCGGGCCGCACATCGTGCAGCCGCCGGTGGTGCTCGCCCCGATGGCCGGCATCACCAACGCCCCCTTCCGCACCCTCTGCCGCGAGTACTCCGGCGGCAAGGGGCTGTTCGTGAGCGAGATGATCACGACGCGCGCCCTGGTCGAGCGCAACGAGAAGACGATGCAGCTCATCCGGTTCGACGAGACGGAGAAGCCGCGTTCGATCCAGCTCTACGGGGTGGACCCGGTGACGGTCGGCAAGGCCGTGCGGATGATCGTCGACGAGGACCTGGCCGACCACATCGACCTGAACTTCGGCTGCCCGGTCCCCAAGGTGACCCGGAAGGGCGGCGGCTCGGCCCTGCCCTACAAGCGGCCGCTGCTGCGGGCGATCCTGCACGAGGCCGTGACCAACGCGGGCGACCTGCCGGTCACGATGAAGATGCGCAAGGGCATCGACGACGACCACATCACCTTCCTGGACGCGGGCCGGATCGCGGTCGAGGAGGGCGTCACGGCGATCGCCCTGCACGGGCGGACGGCGGCCCAGCACTACGGCGGCACGGCCGACTGGGACGCCATCGCGCGCCTCAAGGAGCACGTGCCGGAGATCCCGGTGCTCGGCAACGGCGACATCTGGTCGGCCGACGACGCCCTGCGGATGATGCGCGAGACCGGCTGCGACGGCGTGGTCGTCGGGCGCGGCTGCCTGGGCCGCCCGTGGCTCTTCGGGGACCTCGTGGCGGGCTTCGAGGGCACGGGGGCGTACGCGCAGCCGCCCCTGCGGGAGGTCGCGGACGCGATGGTGCGCCACGCCCGGCTGCTCGGCGAGTGGCTCGGGGACGAGGCACGCGGTGTCATCGACTTCCGCAAGCACGTGGCCTGGTACCTGAAGGGCTTCGCGGTCGGCTCGGAGATGCGCAAGAAGCTGGCGATCACCTCCTCCCTGGACGAGCTGCGCGCTCAGTTGAGCGAGCTCGACCTGGACCAGGCGTGGCCCGTCGGGGCGGACGGCCCCCGCGGCCGTACGTCCGGAAACAACCGAGTCGTCCTGCCGGACGGCTGGTTGAAGGACCCGTACGACTGCTCCGGCGTGAGTGAGGACGCGGAGCTGGACACGTCCGGCGGCTGAGATTCAAGCCTTTCTCGGGGAGTGATCCTCGCCACCCTTGAGGGGGTGGGTGCTCACATGAGCAGGTTACGAACGACTGCACCGCCTGAAGGGTGGCACCCGGTGCCACCCTTTTTGCGTTCAAGAGTTGAACGCAAAAGTCGCGATGATCGCTCACCTGAGCGACTTGCCTCTGTTTTGGGTCATCGCGTCTTCGGGCCCTGAAAGCGGAAGCTACTGCTCGGTTACTTTCGAAGCGCTGGCGGACGGGTGGTTAAGACCAGCTGACCGCTAGGCGTACCTCCCTAGAAGCCTTCGATCTGGGTATGTTCCTCGCCGTCAGGGCAGCCAACCGAGTCGTCGAGGAGTCGTGGCCCGTGTCGGAAAACAATGATCAGAAGTTCGTCTACGACTTCACCGAGGGCAACAGGGACCTGAAGGACCTGCTCGGTGGCAAGGGCGCGAACCTGGCCGAGATGACCAACCTCGGTCTGCCGGTTCCCCCCGGCTTCACGATCACCACCGAGGCGTGCAAGGTCTACCTCGAGAGCGGCTCGGAGCCGGCCGCGCTCCGCGACGAGGTCAGCGCGCACCTCGACGCCCTGGAGCGGAAGATGGGCAAGAAGCTCGGCCAGGCCGACGACCCGCTGCTCGTCTCCGTCCGCTCCGGCGCGAAGTTCTCCATGCCGGGCATGATGGACACCGTGCTGAACATCGGCCTCTCCGACGAGTCCGTCGCCGGCCTCGCGCGCCAGGCCGACAACGAGCGCTTCGCCTGGGACTCGTACCGCCGCCTCATCCAGATGTTCGGCAAGACCGTCCTGGACGTCGACGGCGAGCTCTTCGAGGACGCGCTCGACGAGGTCAAGGCCGCCAAGAAGGTCGCCAGCGACACCGACCTGGACGCCGCCGACCTCAAGAAGGTCGTCAAGCAGTTCAAGAAGATCGTGAAGGCCGAGACCGGCCGCGACTTCCCGCAGGACCCGCGCGAGCAGATGGACCTCGCCATCGAGGCCGTCTTCAACTCCTGGAACACGGACCGCGCCAAGCTGTACCGCCGTCAGGAGCGCATCCCGGGCGACCTCGGCACCGCCGTCAACGTCTGCTCGATGGTCTTCGGCAACCTGGGCCCGGACTCCGGCACCGGCGTCGCCTTCACCCGCGACCCCGCCTCCGGCCACCAGGGCGTCTACGGCGACTACCTCCAGAACGCGCAGGGCGAGGACGTCGTCGCCGGCATCCGCAACACGGTGCCGCTGGCCGACCTGGAGTCGATCGACAAGACGTCGTACGACCAGCTCATGCACATCATGGAGACCCTTGAGACCCACTACAAGGACCTCTGCGACATCGAGTTCACCATCGAGCGCGGCCAGCTCTGGATGCTCCAGACCCGCGTCGGCAAGCGCACCGCCGGTGCCGCCTTCCGCATCGCCACCCAGCTCGTGGACCAGGGCCTGATCGACGAGGCCGAGGCGCTCCAGCGGGTCAACGGCGCCCAGCTCGCCCAGCTGATGTTCCCCAAGTTCGACGACGACGCCAAGGTCGAGCAGATCGGGCGCGGCATCGCCGCCTCCCCGGGTGCCGCCGTCGGCAAGGCCGTCTTCGACTCGTACACGGCCGTCAAGTGGTCCCGCTCCGGCGAGAAGGTCATCCTGATCCGCCGCGAGACCAACCCCGACGACCTGGACGGCATGATCGCCGCCGAGGGCATCCTCACCTCGCGCGGCGGCAAGACCTCGCACGCCGCCGTCGTCGCCCGCGGCATGGGCAAGACCTGTGTCTGCGGCGCCGAGGAGCTGGAGGTCGACACCAAGCGCCGCCGGATGACCACCTCCGACGGCCAGGTGGTCGAGGAGGGCGACGTCGTCTCCATCGACGGCTCCACCGGCAAGGTGTACCTCGGCGAGGTACCCGTCGTACCGTCCCCGGTCGTCGAGTACTTCGAGGGCCGGATGCACGCCGGCGCCGACGACGCCGACGAGCTGGTCCAGGCCGTCCACCGGATCATGGCCTACGCCGACCGCGTCCGCCGCCTGCGGGTCCGCGCCAACGCCGACAACGCCGAGGACGCCTCGCGCGCCCGCCGCTTCGGCGCCCAGGGCATCGGCCTGTGCCGCACCGAGCACATGTTCCTCGGCGAGCGCCGCCAGTACGTCGAGCGCCTGATCCTCGCGGACACGGACGCCGAGCGCGAGGACGCCCTCAAGGCCCTCCTGCCGCTCCAGAAGCAGGACTTCGTGGAGCTCTTCGAGGCCATGGACGGGCTGCCCGTCACGGTCCGGCTGCTCGACCCGCCGCTGCACGAGTTCCTGCCCGACATCACCGAGCTGTCGGTCCGCGTCGCCCTCGCCGAGTCCCGCAAGGAGCCGCACGAGAACGACCTGCGCCTGCTCCAGGCCGTGCACCGGCTGCACGAGCAGAACCCGATGCTGGGTCTGCGCGGCGTCCGCCTCGGCCTGGTCATCCCCGGCCTGTTCACCATGCAGGTCCGGGCCATCGCGGAGGCCGCGGCCCAGCGGATCGACGCCAAGGGCGACCCGCGCGCCGAGATCATGATCCCGCTCGTCGGCACCGTCCAGGAGCTGGAGATCGTCCGCGAGGAGGCCGAGCAGGTCATCGAGGAGGTCCGGGCGCAGACCGGCGTCGACCTGAGGCTCGCGCTCGGCACCATGATCGAGCTGCCGCGCGCCGCCGTCACCGCCGGCCAGATCGCCGAGGCCGCCGAGTTCTTCTCCTTCGGCACCAACGACCTGACGCAGACGGTGTGGGGCTTCTCCCGCGACGACGTGGAGGCGAGCTTCTTCACGGCGTACCTGGAGAAGGGCATCTTCGGCGTCAGCCCCTTCGAGACCATCGACAAGGACGGCGTGGGCGCCCTGGTCCGCAGCGCCGTCGAGGCCGGCCGCGCCACCCGCCCCGACATCAAGCTCGGCGTCTGCGGCGAGCACGGCGGCGACCCGGAGTCGGTGCACTTCTTCCACGAGGTGGGCCTCGACTACGTCTCCTGCTCGCCCTTCCGGATCCCGGTGGCGCGTCTGGAGGCGGGCCGCGCGGCGGCCGAGTCGAAGGGCAGCGACAGCCGCTGAGGCGGAGGCCCGGTCCACGGGCCCCGGAGCCCCCGGGGCCGCCGCCGGTCCAGCTCACCACCCTCACCGGCGGGCGGCGGCTCCGGATTCACAGGGACGGGACGGACACCTTTGTGCGGAGGTGTCCGTCCCGTCGTGTTTCTCCCCGGGGCCCGGCCGCTCATTTCGCCGGGCCGTCGATCGGATGTGGATTCGTGTTCAATTACGGCCGATTGAATTATTGGCCATTGAACTTTTCTGTTTCCGCGCCGCAAAGAACGGGACGGGCGCGACCCCCGGATCCCCACCCGGAGGCCGCGCCCTTTACCGATGCCGGGCAGGTGAGCCGCAACCCTCGCCGACCGCCGCCGGACGGGCAAAGCCCCCCACGGTCTTCACCACGTCACCTCGGTCCAGAAGGTTTCCTGCCCGACCCGTACAGCTTTTCGGTTCCGCCCCGTTCGCCGCGATGCTTTTCAACTGTGGCTGAAACACCCTGGTAACGTGCAGTGATGCTGTGCATACTCGACGTCGGGGGTGGTTGCGAGTGCACAGGTGGGGACCTCATGCTGCGGATTCATTTCACCGGAAACGACTTGGCGGGGGTGCGGACGGCGGCCCGGCCGGATGTTCTGTGGGAAACGATTCTGAGCTTTCACCGTTTAAGGGACCGGCGCGGCCCCGTCGTCTACGGAGAATGGCGGGCGGAGGTCCGGGCACGGCTCGGCGGTGAGACCCGCCTCCTCGCCGCCCTCGTCCCCGGCAGGGGATATTTCCCCGACTTCCTGACGCCCTCCGAGGGCGTCCACGGCCTCGACGAGGGCCTCCAGGCGATCCGCGCGACCGACCAGGGGCGGCTGCGCGGAGAGCTCTCGCTCCTCGCCGCCGACCGCTCCGGCGGACGGACCGTGCCCCACTCGCTGCGCGCCCTCGCCGACGGGGGACCGGAGCCCTTCGACCGGCTCGTGGGGGCGCTGCGCGGCTACCACCGGGCCGTCGTCGAGCCCTACTGGCCGCACATCCTGGCCCGCGTCGAGGCCGACCGGGCCCGCCGCGGCCGGGCCCTCCTGGACGGCGGCGCCGAGGAGCTCCTCGCCTCGCTGCCGCCGATGCTGCGCTGGCGCGCGCCCGTCCTGGAGGCCGACTACCCGGTGGACCGGGACGTGTACCTCGACGGGCGCGGACTGCTGCTCCAGCCCTCGTACTTCTGCCGGGGGACGCCCGTCGTGCTGCGCGACCCCGCGCTGCCGCCGGTCCTCGTCTACCCCGTCACCCACGGCGAGGCGCCGACCGTCCGCGCGCCGGGCGGCTCCTCGCTCGCCAAGCTCGTCGGCCAGACCCGCTCGGCGGTGCTGCACGCCATCGGCGACGGCGGCACGACCAGCGAACTCGCGCGCCGCGCCGGGGTGTCGCTCGCCTCGGCCAGCCAGCACGCCGGCGTCCTGCGCGAGGCCGGGCTCATCGCGACCCTGCGCCACGGCAACGCGGTCCTGCACACCCTGACGCCACTGGGCGCCGCCCTCCTCGGCGGCGCCCAGCAGAAGAAGGTGGAGCTGCGCTGCTACGCGCGGAACGGGCCCGTCACCTCGTAGGTGATGCCGCCCGAGGAGCTGCCGCTCGTGCCCCGCTGGCTGGAGAAGTACAGCCGCCTGCCGTCGGGCGAGAAGGCCGGTCCGGTGATCTCCGAGCCGGACTGGCCGTTGATGCGCAGGAACGGGGCGACGACGTCGTCCGGGGTGATGACGCAGATCTCCATGTTCCCGCCGTCCTCGGCGACGTACAGGTCGCCGGAGGAGGTGCCGGTGACGTTGTCGACGCCGGTGAGCGGGGCGCCGCCGGAGACCAGCGAGTCGTCGTAGGCCAGCTCGTACGTGCCGGCGGCCAGGTTGACCTGCCAGACCCGGTTGTCGCCCTTGGTGGTGAACCAGACGGTGTCGTTCGCGTAGTAGCAGCCCTCGCCGCCGTTGAAGCGCTTGGCGCCCGAGACCTGGTTGCGCGTGACGGTCGGGGAGCCGTCCGGGTCCGGCACGTTCTGCCAGGTGAAGGTGCCGGAGGCGGCCGTGGACGCCTTGAAGACCTGGAGGGTGCCGGAGGAGAGGTTGCCCCAGGTGGTGGGCAGGAAGCGGTAGAAGCAGCCGTCCGTCTCGTCCTCGGTCAGGTAGATCGCCCTGCGGACCGGGTCGGCCGCCGCCGCCTCGTGCTTGAACCGGCCCATCGCGTCCCGGCGGTAGGCCGTGCCGCCCCACGGGTTCGACTCGTAGACGTAGCCGAGGGACACCTCCTCGCAGGACAGCCAGGTGTTCCACGGGGTGGCGCCGCCCGCGCAGTTCTGCCGGGTGCCGGAGAGGATGCGGTACGCGCCGGTGATCGTGCCCGACGCGTTGAACCTCACCGCGCTCGCGCCGCCGCTCGGGTTGACCTCCGAGTTCGAGACGTAGATCCAGCCGGTGCCGTCGACGAAGCAGGCGCCGCCGTCGGGAGCGCTGTGCCAGGTGTACGAGGTGCCGGTGACCGTCTGGCCGGACCGGGCGATCACCCGGCTGGTGAACCCGGCCGGAAGCTGGATGCCGTTCGCGTCCGCCGAGCCGAGCGCCCCGTAGGGGCCCGCGCCGGGCTGGGCCGGGGCGGCGAAGGCCGCGCCGTGCCACAGGCTGCCGCCGAAGGCGGCGGCCGAGGTACCGATGACCGCTCCGCGCAGGAAACCGCGTCGCTCCACGTCTCACTCCCGAGAAGGATGGTGAATCGCCCCGCCGCACCGGTCGGCGACGGGGTCGCGCGTCTCCGGAACCTAGGAGCGGGGAATTGACGGGACGTCAACGAGCGGTGAAGGGGAGGCGGCGGGTGTGGGGCGGGGGTATGGGGGAGGGGGTGGGCGGCGGCTGTCGGGTGGGGGAGGGGGCCGTGGCCGGCGGCTGCCGGACAGGGGTACGGGCGGCGCGGTCGACGGCTGCCGGGCGGAGCCCCGGCGCGGGCCCCGGCCTCCGCGCCCCCGGAAGGGACCTTCGGCACTGGGCCGGCCGGCCGGGCCGGGGGAGACTGGGGGCATGCGTGCCACCCGGGACATCAGCGACCGCGGCGACCTCGACGCGCTGCTGCGCCGCTTCTACGCCGAGGCCTTCGCCGACCCGCTCATCGGGCCCTTCTTCACGGAGGCCGCCGGCACCGATCTGGAGGCGCATCTGCCGGGGATCACCGACTTCTGGGAGCGGGCCCTGTTCCGTACCGCCTCCTACGGGCGGGACGCCTTCGCCCCGCACGCTGCCCTCCACTCCGCCCGGCCGCTCACCGCCGCCCACTTCGGGCGCTGGGTGCAGCTCTGGCGCGCCTCCGTCGACGGCCTTCACGAGGGGCCGCTGGCCGAGCGGGCCAAGGCGCAGGGCGAGCGGATCGCCCTGGCCATGCTGCGGCGGCTCGCCGGGCCCGACGCGTCCACCCGAGGCGGGAGCGGCGGGTTCGTGCCCCTCGCGGCCCTCCGGCTGCGCACCGCGGCCTGATCCCGGCGGATCGGGGAGGAGCGGGCGGACCTCGGCGGATCGGGCGGGGTCGGCCGGACCTCGGCGGGTCGGCCCGACCTCGGCGGATCGGGCGGACCCCGCGGGCCGGGCGGAGAAAATCTTTCCGGAGCGGCGATGAGTTTCGGGCGGCGTCCCCGTCCTACCTCTCGAAAGCGCCGGAACGCACCGAGCGGGCCGGACGACCGAGGAAGAGAGAACGCCATGGCTCCGCAGATGATCTTCGTGAACCTGCCCGTGAAGGACCTGGACGCCAGCAAGGCCTTCTTCGAGAAGCTCGGCTACTCCTTCAACCCGCAGTTCAGCGACGACACCGCCGCCTGTCTCGTCATCAGCGACACGATCTTCGCGATGCTGCTCACCGAGAAGAAGTTCAAGGAGTTCACCGCCCCGGGCAAGGAGATCTCCGACGCCACGAAGGCCACCGAGGTGCTCGTCACGCTGAGCGCCGAGAGCCGCGAGAAGGCGGACGAGCTGGCCGACGCGGCCCTCGCCGCCGGTGGCACGCCGGCGAAGGAGCCCATGGACATGGGCTTCATGTACGGGCGCTCCTTCACCGACCTGGACGGCCACCACTGGGAGGTCTTCTGGATGGACCCCGCCGCCCAGGGCTGATCCCGGACGGATGGACCGGCCGCCGCCCGGGGCCGGTCCGGCGGACGGAGACTCAGGCCGCGACCCCGCCGTCGATCACCAGGTCGGTGCCGACGGCGGAGCCGGCCGCGTCCGAGGCGAGGTAGAGGACCGCCGCCGCCACCTCCGCGGCGGACGAGATCCGGCCGAGCGGCGACTCCTCCTTCATCCGGACCTCCCGCTCGGCCCCGGTCTCGCCGGGCCGCAGCGACATCGTGGACTCCGACGCCCCCGGACTGACCGCGTTGATCCGGATCCCGTCGCCGACGTGGTCCAGGGCCGCGGCCCGGGTGAGCGCCGACACGGCCGCCTTGGAGACCTGGTAGCCGAAGACGCCGGGGATCCGGACGTGCGCGCCCAGGTTGGACGAGACGTTCACGATCGCCCCGCCGCCGTGCGCCCGCATGTGCGCCACCTCGGCCTGGAGCGCGTGCAGGACCCCCGTGACGTTGACGTCGAGCAGGGCCTGCCAGTCCTCCAGCGGGAGGTCGGCGGCGCTGTGGCCGCCGCCCCGGAACACCCCCGCGTTGTTCACGGCGACGTCCAGGCCGCCGAAGAGCTCGACCGTGCGCCGGACCAGCTCCCGTGTGGAGGCGGCGTCGGTCACGTCGGCGGTGACCGCCGCGGCCGTGCCCCCGGCGGCCCCGATCAGGGCCGCCGTCTCCTCCAGGGTCTCGGCCGTGCGCCCGGCGGCGACGACCTTCGCGCCCTCGGCGGCGAAGGCGAGCGCGACGGCCCGGCCGAGACCGGAACCGGCTCCGGTGACGAGGACGACGCGGTCGGTGAAGCGTGCGGCGGTCATGGAATGTCTCCTTTTATTTTTGACCGTACGTTCCAATATCGGGGCCGAAGAAAGGGCACCCCCGCGGGTACCCGTCCCCGGATCGTTCAGTCCAGCAGGGTCAGCGCCTGTTCCGCCGCGTCCCGCACCCTGGCCGGGTCGCTCGACGCCTTGCCGACCACCCGGACGCCCTGGAGCAGGACCAGGAGCATCCGGGCCAGCGCGCGCGGATCGCGGCCGGCCGGGAGCTCGCCCCCGGCGCGGGCCCGCGCGAGCGCCGCGTGGAGCAGCGTCTCCAGCTGCTCCCAGCTCAGCTCGACCCGGCGGGCCACCGCCGTGTCGTGCGGCCCCAGCTCCGCCGCCGAGTTGGTGACGAAGCAGCCGGTCAGGCGCTCCCCGTCGGCCGCCGCCTCGGCGGCGAAGCGGCGGACGAGGGCCCGGACGGCCGGCAGGGCGGGGCCCGGCGCGGACAGCTCCTCGACGAGCCGCGGATCGTTGGTCTCCGTATACCGGTCCAGCGCCTTCAGATACAGCTCGTGCTTGTTCCCGAAGGTCGCGTAGAGGCTGGCGCGGCCCACCCCGAGGTGCTCCACGAGGTCCGCCATCGTCGTCGCCTCGTAGCCGCGCGCCCAGAACAGTTCGAGGGCTGCCCGGAGCGCGGCGTCCGGATCGAATTCCTTGGTCCTGGCCACGACAGGACCCTAGATTCATCTGGAACGATCGGTCAAGTAGCTTAGGAGAGCGCCGGATCGAGCTGGACCGCCCGCACCGGATACACCGCCACCGCGATCTCCTCGTCGTCCAGGCAGCGGCCCGTCTCCAGGTCGAACCGCTGCTTCAGGAGCGGCGAGGCCACGAACGGGCGCCCGTCCGCCGAGCCGAGGAGGCCCCGGGACAGCACCTGCGCCCCCGTGAACGGGTCGCGGTTGTCGATCGCGTACGTCCGGCCCCGCCGGTCCCGGAAGACCGCCACCTGCCGGCCGTCCGGCAGCAGCGCCGCCACGCCGCGGCCCGGGGTCAGCCGGGCCTCCTCGCAGACGGCCATCCAGGACTCGGGGGAGAGGGACAGTTCGAGCGTCGTCATCGGGAGGCAACCCCTTCCAGGGTGAGGAACGTGAGGTCCGGCTTGATCTGGTCGCGCTCCGGCACGAACCGGACCGAGGGGTCCGGCGAGTCCGGGGCGTTCACGAAGGAGACGAAGCGCCGCAGCCGCTCCGGGTCGTCGAGGGTCTGCGCCCACTCGTCCTGGTACGCGTCCACGTGCGCCGCCATCAGCGCCTCCAGCTCGTCGCAGAGTCCGAGCGAGTCGTGCACCACCACGTCCTTGAGGTGGTCGAGCCCGCCCTCCAGGCGCTCCAGCCAGGTCGACGTCCGCTCCAGGCGGTCCGCCGTCCGGATGTAGAACATCAGGAACCGGTCGATCAGCCGGACCAGTTCGGCGTCCGACAGGTCCTGGGCGAGCAGGTCCGCGTGGCGCGGGGTCGCGCCGCCGTTCCCGCCGACGTACAGGTTCCAGCCGTTGGCCGTCGCGATGATCCCGAAGTCCTTCGACTGCGCCTCGGCGCACTCGCGGGCGCAGCCCGAGACCGCCGACTTCAGCTTGTGCGGCGAGCGCAGGCCCCGGTAGCGCAGCTCCAGCTGGATCGCCATCTTCACCGAGTCCTGCACGCCGTACCGGCACCAGGTCTGCCCGACGCAGGACTTCACGGTCCGCAGCGACTTGCCGTACGCGTGCCCCGACTCGAAGCCCGCGTCGACCAGCCGGGTCCAGATCGCCGGGAGCTGGTCCACCCGCGCGCCGAAGAGGTCGATCCGCTGGCCGCCCGTGATCTTCGTGTAGAGGCCGTAGTCGCGGGCCACCTCGCCGATCACGATCAGCTTGTCCGGGGTGATCTCGCCGCCGGGGATGCGCGGCACGACCGAGTAGGAGCCGTTGCGCTGCATGTTGGCGAGGAAGTGGTCGTTGGTGTCCTGGAGGGAGGCCTGCTCGCCGTCCAGGATGTACCCGTTGTTGAGCGAGGCCAGGATCGAGCCCACGGTCGGCTTGCAGACCTCGCAGCCCTCGCCGCCCCGCGCCTCCGGCCGCCCGTGCGAGTCGAGCAGCGCGGCGAACGAGGTCACGCGCAGGGTGCGGGCGATCTCGTACAGCTCGCTCCTGCCGTACGAGAAGCAGCCGCAGAGCCCCTTGTCGACGGCGGCCGGCAACAGCTTCTCGATCACCTTCACGCAACTGCCGCAGCCCGTGCCGGCCTTGGTGCACTTCTTCACCTCGGCGAGCGAGGAGCACTGGCCGATCGCGTGCTTCGTGACGTTGTGGCAGGAGCAGATCACCGCGTCGTCCGGAAGCGCCGACGGGCCGAGCGCCACCGGCGCGCCCGCGCCCGCCGGAAGCACCAGCTGCTCGGGCGAGACGGGCGGGACCGTGCCGGTCAGCGGCCTCAGCAGCCCGTACGAGTCGGCGTCGCCGACCAGGACGCCGCCGAGCAGCACGCCCTCGCCGTCCACCACCAGCTTCTTGTAGACGCCCGAGCGGGAGTCGGAGTACACGACGTCGAGGCAGCCCTCCGCCGTGCCGTGCGCGTCGCCGAACGACGCCACGTCCACGCCGAGCAGCTTCAGCTTGGTCGACATGTCGGCGCCCGTGAAGCCGCCGCCGGCCTCCTCCGTTCCTTCCGAGAGGACCGCCGCCACCGTCTGCGCCATCTCGTAGCCCGGCGCCACCAGGCCGTAGACCCGCCCGTCGACCGCGAGCGCGCACTCGCCGATCGCGAAGACCGCCGGGTCCGAGGTCCGGCACAGCTCGTCGACCGCGATGCCGCCGCGCTCGCCCACGGCGAGCCCGCAGTCCCGGGCGAGCTGGTCCCGGGGCCGCACGCCCGCCGAGAACACGACCATGTCCACGGCCAGTTCGGAGCCGTCCGACAGCCTCATGCCCGTCACGGCGCCGTCCGCCGTCACGACCTCCTGCGTGCCCGTCCCGGTGTGGACGCCCAGGCCCATCCGCTCGATCGTGCGCAGCAGGGCCGCGCCGCCGCCCTCGTCCACCTGCACCGGCATCAGGCGCGGCGCGAACTCCACCACGTGCGTCTCCAGGCCGAGGCCCTTGAGCGCGCCCGCCGCCTCCAGGCCGAGCAGACCGCCGCCGACCACCGCACCGGTCGTCGCCGTCTTCGCGTACTCCTCGATCGCGAGCAGGTCCTCGATCGTGCGGTAGACGAAGCAGCCCCGGGCGTCCTTGCCGGGCACCGGCGGGACGAAGGGGTACGAGCCGGTGGCCAGGACGAGCGTGTCGTACGCGAAGACCCGCCCCGAACGGGCGGTGACCGTCCGGGCCTCCCGGTCCACCGACGCGGCCGCGTCGCCCACGTACAGCTCGATGCCGTGCTCCTCCATGAACCCCGCCCCGACCATCGACAGGTCGTCGGGGGTCCTCCCGGAGAAGTACGAGGTGAGCTGGACGCGGTCGTAGGCCGGGCGCGGCTCCTCGCAGAGGACCACGATCCGGGCCCGCCCGGTGAGGCCCCGGTCGGCGAGCGCCTCCAGGAACCGCTGGCCGACCATTCCGTGGCCGACCAGGACGATCGTCGGGGTGTGCGCGGTGGTGTCAGCGTCAGCGCTCATGTCAGGAGCCTCCGTCGTGGGTGAGCAGGTGGAGCAGGGGGGCCTCCGGGAGGGCTTCGTCGCCCTCCCAGGCCCGGGCGAGCGCGCCGACCGCGGCCAGGTCGCCGAGGAGGACGCCCCCGACGAGCCGGTCGCCCCGGACGACGACCTTGCGGTACGCGCCGCGGGTGGGGTCGGTGAGCTGGACGGTGTCGTCGCCCGGCCGCGCGGTGACCTCGCCGAAGGCGGCCAGGTCGAGCGGGCGCGGGCCGGTGAGGGTGAGCCGGGTGAGGGCGCGGGTGCCGGTGTAGGCGGCCGTGGGCGCGGACGCGTCGGAGGCCTCGGTCCCGGTCTCCCTCGCCAGCACCTCCGCCAGCGCGTCCGCCTGTTCGAGCGCCGGGCCCGCGAGCCCGTACACCCGGCCCGCGTGCTCCGCGCAGTCGCCCACCGCGTGGACGGCCGGGTCGGAGGTCCGCAGCTCGTCGTCGACCACGATCCCGGTGGCGACGTCGAGCCCCGCCTCCCGGGCCAGGGCCACCCGGGGCCGCACCCCGCAGGCCAGGACCACGACCCCGGCGTCCAGCACGAAGCCGTCGGCGAGTTCGACCGCCGTGACCGCCCCGTCCCGCTGCCGCAGACCGCCCACCCGGCACTCGGTGTGCACCTCGACCCCGAGGGACTCGACGTGCTCCCGGAGCAGCGCCGACGCGTGGGCGTCGAGCTGGCGCTCCATCAGGCGCTCGCCCTGCTGCGCGAGGACCACGTCCGCGCCGAGCGCCGCGAGCGCCCGCGCCGCCGACACCCCGAGGAGCCCGCCGCCGACGACCACGGCCCGCACGCCCGGCCGTACCGCCGCGCGCAGCGCCAGGCAGTCGTCGAGCGTGCGGAAGGGGTGGACGCCCGCCGGAAGGGCCGTTCCGCGCAGTCCGCGCAGCGGCGGCAGCACCGGGTTGGAGCCCGTCGCCAGGACCAGGCGGTCGTAGCCGACGAGCGAGCCGTCCGCGCACTCCACCGTCCGCGCCGCCCGGTCGATCCGCACCGCCCGCGTCCCGAGCCGGGCCGGCCCGAGGGTCCCGGGCAGCGCGATCACCTCGGGGGCGTACCGCCCGGCGAGGACGTCGGCGAGCAGCACCCTGTTGTACGGTGCGTGCGGCTCCTCCCCGAGGAGGGTGACGGGCAGGCGCCGGGCGAGCCGGGCGCCCGCCGTTCCGCCCCCGACCACCACGATCCGTGTACTCATGACCGGAAGCGTGCGCGGCCGGTGTTACCCGGCGGCATCCCATCTGTTTCCCGTACGGAACGCTGATCTCCGCTCCCGGCGCCGTCCGCTGTGAGGGGCCGCCGGACCGGCGTCGGGGTTAACGCGTGGTCAGCCTCGCCTCAAGGCCGCCTTAAGGATCGGGGAGACGCGGCTGAGCTGCGGATTCCCGTATACGGGCGCCCCTAGGGTGCCGGACGTGACCACCGAGGCCAGCCACCCCCTCTACGTACCCCTCGCCGTGCCGCAGACCGCCGGGCCCCGCCGCCGGCGTCCTCCGGCCCCGCCCGTCCCCGCCCTCCGGCTCGCCCCCGAGCGGCTGCGGGCCGGGATCGTCGCCGGTGCCGGGGCCGTCGGCCTCCTCTGGGGACTCCAGGCCCGGCCCTCCGCCCGGCTCGACGTCCTCTTCGCGTCCGGCGCGCACCTCACCGGACTCCTCGCCGGATACGGCGTCCTCGTCCTGCTGCTGCTCATGGCCCGGATCCCGGCCGTCGAGCACGGCGTCGGCGCCGACCGGCTCGCCCGCCGGCACGCCCTCGGCGGCCGGTACGTCCTCGGCCTGATCGCCGCCCACGCCGTCCTCGCCCTCTGCGGCCACGCCGCCCACACCCACGCCGACCTGGTCACCGCCGCCGGGGACCTCCTCTCGTACGGGGCGATCGCCGCCGCCACCGCGGGCGCCGCCCTGCTCGCCGCCGTCGGGATCACCTCCGCCCGTTCCGTACGGCGCAGGCTCCGGCACGAGACCTGGCGGGCCGTCCACCTCGGCGCGCTGCTCGCCGCCGCGCTCGGCTTCGTCCACCAGCTCGCGGGCCCCGACGTCGCCGGCGGCCTCCTCACCCGCTGGCTCTGGTCCATGGCGCACGCCACCGTCGCCGTCCTCCTCCTCTGGTACCGGATCGTCGTCCCCGCCCGCGCCGCCCTCCGCCACGGCCTGCGGGTCGCCGAGGTCCGCGACGAGGGCCCCGGGGTCGTCTCGGTCCTGATCCGGGGCAGGGGAGTGGACCGGCTGTGCGCCGAGCCCGGCCAGTTCTTCCGCTGGCGCTTCCTGCGGCGCGGCCTCTGGGCCACCGCCCTGCCCTTCTCGCTCTCCGCGCCCGTCCGCGACGACACCCTGCGGATCACCGTCAAGGCGCTCGGCGACCACACCCGCCGCGTCCGGCGGCTCCGCCCCGGCACCCGGGTCCTCGCCTCCGGGCCCTTCGGCGCGCTCACCGCCCACCGCCGCACCCGCCGCAAGGTGCTGCTGCTCGCGGGCGGGGTCGGCATCACCCCGCTGCGGGCCCTCTTCGAGACCCTGCCCGGCGGGCCCGGCGACGTGACCCTCCTCTACCGCGCCTCGGGCGCCTCCGCCGTCGTCCTGCGCGAGGAGCTGGAGGCCATCGCCCGCGAGCGGCGGGCCGCCCTCCACTTCCTCCTCGGCCCCTCGGACGGCTCCTTCGACCCCCTCGCGCCCCGGGCCCTGCGCAACCTCGTGCCCGACCTCGCCGCCCACGACGTGTACCTGTGCGGCCCGCCCGCGATGGCCCGCGCCGCGACCGCCTCCCTGATCCGGGCCGGAGTTCCGGCCTCCCGCATCCACAGCGAGGACTTCGACCGTGCCTAGACCCGGCCCCAACCCCAGCCCTGGCCTTGGCCTTGGCCCCGGCCTTGGACCCGGCCCCACCCTCGGCCCTGGACCCGGCCCCACCCTCGGCCCTGGAGTCGGCTCCAACTCCGGTCCCGGACCCGGTCCCATCCCCGGCCCTGGTCCCGACTTCGGCCCCGGTCCCGGCCCCCGGCACGGAGCCCGGCGCCTCCCGGGCGAGTGGGCCCGGCGGCGCCTCGCCGCCGGTCTCCTCGGCGCCGGGGCGCTCGCCGCGACCCTGCTCACCGCCGCCGTCACCCCGGCCGCCCCGCCCCCGCCCGACCGCGGGCCGGGCGCGGCAAGCTCAGACGTAGCTCAACTCTCCCGCGATTGATGGACGGGCCAACGATCCCGTCCCTAGGCTCACGTCCATGCCCGAGATATCGCTGACCACGCTCGTCCTGCTGTGTCTCGCCGCGCTCGTGGCGGGCTGGATCGACGCCGTGGTGGGCGGCGGCGGGCTGCTCCTGCTGCCCGCCCTGCTCCTCGGCCTCCCGCACGCCCCGGCCGCGCAGATCCTCGGCACGAACAAGGCCGTCGCGATCGTCGGCACCACCGGCGCCGCCGTCACCTACGTCCGCAAGGCGCCCGTCCGGGTCGGTACGGCGGTGCGGATCGGGCTCGCGGCCCTCGCCGGCTCCATGACCGGCGCCTTCTTCGCCGCCGGGATCAGCAGCGACGTGCTGCGTCCGGTGATCATGGTGGTGCTGCTCGGCGTGGCGGCCTTCGTGATGCTCCGGCCCTCCTTCGGCGCGCGGACCGAGGGGGAGGAGCGGGCGCCGCTGACCCGGGCCAGGATCGTGACCGCGATCGTGGTCGTCGGCGGCGGGATCGGCTTCTACGACGGCCTGTTCGGGCCGGGCACCGGCACCTTCCTGGTCCTCGCCCTGACCGCCGTCCTCCACCTCGACCTGGTGACCGCCTCCGCCACCGCCAAGATCGTCAACGTCTGCACCAACGCGGGCGCCCTCGCGATGTTCGCCTACCAGGGCACCGTGTACTGGCAGCTCGCCGCCGTCATGGCGGTCTTCAACCTGGTCGGCGGGACGGTCGGCGCCCGGATGGCGCTGAGCAAGGGCGCCGAGTTCGTCCGGGGCGTGCTGCTCGTGGTGGTCCTCTCCCTGGTCGCGAAGCTCGCCTTCGACCAGTGGGGGTGAGCCGCCGGGGCCGGGCTACCTGACCCCGATGAGGTGCCCGAAGGCGACCACGTTCCCCTGGTAGCCGTTCTTCTCGGAGAAGCCGCCGCCGCAGGTGATGACCCGGATCTCGGCCCGGTCCGCCTCGTCGTACACCTTGCCGCTCGGGAAGGCGTCGTTCTCGTACACCTCGACCGCGTCGACCGTGAACACGGCGGTGCGCCCGTCCTCCCGGTCCACCTCGATCCGGTGACCCTTCTTCAGCGCGCCGAGGGTGTAGAAGACGGCGGGCCCGTCCGCGTTGTCGACGTGGCCCGCGACGACCGCGGTCCCCTTCGCGCCGGGCGTGGTGCCGCCCTCGTACCAGCCGGCCAGGTTCCGGTTTTCGGCCGGCGGCACTTCGAGGGTGCCGTCCGCCGCCAGGCCCAGCCCCCTCATCGGGGTGTCCACGTCGGTCTCGGGGATGCGCAGCCGTACGGGCGCCGAGGGCGGCAGCGGGTCGGCGGCGGCGTCGGTGTGGACGCTCGGCCCGGCGGCGAAGGCCTGGGCGGCGGACGGCACGGGCGGGGTGACGTGCTCCGAACCGTTCTGGACGAGCCAGAGACCCACGCAGGCGGCCACCGCCATGCCCCAGCCCTTGCTCCTGTTGCTCACCTGGATCCCTTCCGTCTCTTCGACGCGCTGCCGGAACGTGCCGGGATGTGGTCCTGCCCCCGCCGGGCCCGTACGGGCGTGCGGCGGGGGCAGGAAGGGGCGGTGCCTCAGTGCCCCCGCGCGCCGCTCGCCCGGCGGCGCAGGAGCCAGACACCGCCGACGGCGGTCGCGGCCAGCACCGCCACGCCCGCCGCGACCTGGGCGGTGTCGGGGCCGACGCTGCCCCCGACACCGGTCTGGACGTGGCCGCTGGGACGCCGGTGCGTGACGGTCAGGTCGCCCCGGGCCGTCTTGCCGTTGTCGCAGGCCACGCTGATGCCGTACGTACCGGCCCTGGCGTGCTGGGGCACGGTGAACTGCCCGACCACGATCTCCTTGTGGGTGCTCGGCTTCAGGCGGAAGTCGCCCGCGCCGAGCGAGTTCGCGTCGCCGACGCCGCGTCCGTTCTTGCCGCAGGCGAGGGTGTTCACGGTGACCGTGGTGCCGGGGGAGGCGGACGACGGGTAGACCTCTAGGGTCTCGTGCCGCCCCTCGGACTCGTTCCACTCCTCACCGGCGTGCGCCGCCGGGACGGCGAACGCCCCGAGCGCGGCGACCGTCAGCGCGGTACCGGTGAACAGGCGGGCAGTGGTGCGCATGATGGGTCCTCCGGAGCGCGCGTGCGGTCATGCCGGGACGGTCCTCCCGGGAGGGACTTCCCGGAACCGGACCTTCTGTGACCGAGGTAAAGGCCGCCGCGCGCCCGCCGCCTGCTGATGGGGCATCAGGATGGGGCCGTTCGATACGGCGCGTCGCCTGGATCCCGGACGTTTCCGCAGCTCGGAGCCGCTTTCGACACGCCCGGCCACGACCCGTGCCGAACGGGTGACCGGGGCGGCCGCGCCCCTCCCGCCGGGCGGGCGACCGGCGTGCCCCGGCGAGCCTCGCCGGGCGGGTGGCCGAAGCGCCCGCGCCCCTCCCGCCGGGCGGGCGGCCGAGGTGTCCGCGTGAGCCTCGACGGGCGGCCGGCCGGCGTGCCCGTGTCCGCGCCGAAACCCGCCCCGGACCGCCGCTTGACCTCAACCAAACTTGAGGTACCACGATCATCCGCATGGACCTCACGAACTCCACGCAGCCCGCCGTTTCCTCCGCCCCCGCCGCCGTCTCCGCTCCTCCCGCCCCCCTCTCCCTCGCCCTCGTCGTCGCCAGCGACCGCGAAGGCCGGTTCGCCCCCGTCGTCACCGACTGGTTCCTCTCCCGCCTCGCCGAGCGCGAGGACTTCGCCGTCGCGGTCGTCGACCTCGCCGAGGTCGACCTCCCCACCTCCCTCTCGTACGACCCCTCCCCGGCCGTCCGCGCCGAGCTCGCCAAGGTCACCCCGGTCCTCGACGCCGCCGACGCCTTCGTCGTCCTCACCCCCGAGTACAACCACTCCTTCCCCGCCTCCCTCAAGAACCTGATCGACCGCCACTACACCGAATGGCAGGCCAAGCCCGTCGGCTTCGTCTCCTACGGCGGGATCTCCGGCGGCCTGCGGGCCGTCGAGCAGCTCCGCCAGGTCTTCGCCGAGATGCACGCCGTCACCGTCCGGGACACCGTCTCCTTCTCGCACGCCCACGCGCAGTTCGACGAGGACGGGCGGCACCGGGACCCGGCCGGCGCCGAGGGCGCGGCCAAGGCCCTCCTCGACCAGCTCGCCTGGTGGGGCCACGCCCTCCGGGACGCCAAGTCCGTCCGCCCGTACGGCGCGTGAGGAGGCGGCACCGTGCTCTTCCGGCTCCTCCTCCCCCGCCTCCGGCCGTACCGGGCCCTCCTCGTCCTCCTCGTCGCCCTCCAGCTCGTCCAGACCCTGTCCTCCCTCGCCCTGCCCGCCCTCAACGCCGGCGTCATCGACCACGGCGTCCTGCGCGGCGACACCGGACGGGTCCTCTCCGGGGGCGCCCGGATGGCCGCCGTCACCCTCCTCCAGGTGGCGGCGGCGGCCGCCGCCACCTACACCGGCGCCCGCATCGCCATGGGCGTCGCCCGCGACCTGCGCTCCGAGGTCTTCCGCCGCGTCCAGGACTTCTCCGCCCGGGAGCGGGGCCGCTTCGGCGCCGCCTCCCTCATCACCCGCACCACCAACGACGTCCAGCAGATCCAGACGTTCACCGTCCTCGTCCTGACCATGCTGGTCGCCGCCCCGCTCCTGTGCGCCGGGGGCATCGTCATGGCCCTGCGCCAGGACGTGCCGCTCGCCCTCGTCCTGGTCCTCTTCGTGCCCGTGATGACCGGGGCCGTCGGCAGCGTCGTGCTGCGCATGCGGCCCCTCTTCCGGGGCATGCAGCGCCGCGTCGACCTGACCAGCCGGATCCTGCGCGAACAGATCACCGGCGTCCGGGTCGTCCGCGCCTTCGTCCGTGACCGGCACGAGCGGGAACGGTTCGCCGCCGCCAACGACGAGCTGTTCTCCGTCGGCCTGGGGGCCGGCCGGTTACAGGCCCTCATGTTCCCCGTCGTCCTGGTGATCTGGGAGCTGACCACGGTCGCCCTGGTGTACGTCGGCGCCCACCGCATCGACTCCGGCGCCCTCCAGCCCGGCGGGCTCGTCGCCTTCCTCGGCTATCTGCTCCAGACCGCCATGTCCGTGATGATGGCCCTCTTCCTCCTGATGCACATGCCGCGCGCCGAGGCCGGCGCCGAACGCGTCCGCGAGGTCCTCGACACCCGCTCCTCCGTCGTCCCGCCCGCCCACCCCGTCCGCGAGCTCCACGGCCCCGGCCGGCTCGAACTCGACGGCGTCGGCTTCCGCTACCCCGGCGCGGAGGAACCCGTCCTGCACGACGTCGGGCTCGTCGCCCGGCCCGGCGAGACCACCGCGATCGTCGGCTCCACCGGCAGCGGCAAGTCGACCCTCCTCGGGCTCGTGCCCCGCCTCTTCGACGCCACCGAGGGCCGGGTCCTCGTCGACGGCGCCGACGTCCGCACCCTCGACCCCGCCCTCATGGCCAGGACCGTCGGGATCGTCCCCCAGAAGCCGTACCTCTTCTCGGGCACGATCGCCTCCAACCTCCGCTACGGGAGGCCCGACGCCACCGACGAGGAGCTGTGGCACGCCCTGGAGACCGCCCAGGCCGCCGACTTCGTCCGGGAGCTCGAAGAAGGCCTCGACGCGCCCGTCTCCCAGGGCGGCGCCAACTTCTCCGGCGGCCAGCGCCAGCGGCTCGCCATCGCCCGTGTCCTCGTCGCCCGCCCCCGGCTCTACCTCTTCGACGACTCCTTCTCCGCCCTCGACCCCGGCACCGACGCCCGGCTGCGGGCCGCCCTCGCCGAGGAGACGGCCGGCTCCACCGTGGTGGTCGTCGCCCAGCGCGTCTCCACCGTCCGCCACGCCGACCGGATCGTCGTCCTCGACCGGGGCCGGGTCGTCGGCACCGGCACCCACGCGTCCCTCCTGCGGGACGACCCCACCTACCGGGAGATCGTCCTCTCCCAGCTCACCGAGGAGGAGGCCGCGTGACCACGACCACGGCACCCCGCGACAGGGCCCCCGACCACGACGGGACCCGGGACCGGAACCCCGCCGCCCCCGCCCGCACCGGCCCCCCGCCCCAGCGCGGCCCCGGCCTCGCCACCCCCTCCCTCGAACGCTCCCTCTCCTTCCGCGCCTCCGGCCTCCGCCTCCTGCGCACCCTCGCCCCCGACCGGGCCCGCCTGCTCGCCCTCCTCGCCGCCGGCGCCGGCGGCGTCGCCCTCTCCGTCCTCGCGCCCCTCCTCCTCGGCCGCGCCACCGACCTCGTCGTCACCGGCGTCACCCGCCCCGCCGGAGTCGACTTCGCCGCCGTCGGCCGGGTCCTCGCCCTCTCCGCCGCCGTCGTCCTCGGCTCGTCCGTCCTCATCTGGCTCCAGCAGCGGATCGCCACCGACGTCGTCCAGCGGGCCGGGCACCGGCTGCGCGAGCGGGCCCAGCACAAGCTGGCCCGGCTGCCCCTCTCCCACCTCGACCGGCAGCCGCGCGGCGAGGTCCTCTCCCGCACCACCAACGACATCGACAACATCACCCAGACCCTCCAGCAGGCCTTCAGCCAGATGGTGCGCGCCCTGCTCACCCTGGTCGGCGTCCTCGTGATGATGTTCTGGATCTCCCCGCTGCTCGCCCTCGTCGCCCTCGCCACCGTCCCGGTCTCCCTCGCCGTCGCCGCCCTCGTCGGACGGCGCGCCCAGCCGCAGTTCGTGAAGCAGTGGGCGGTCACGGGCCGGCTCGGCGGCCACGTCGAGGAGATGGTCACCGGCCACACCGAGGTCGTCGCCTTCGGGCGGCGCGAGGAGGCCGTGCGCCGCTTCGACGAGCTGGGCGAGGAGCTGTACCGGGCGAGCTTCCGCGCCCAGTTCGTCTCCGGCTTCATCCAGCCCGCCCTGACCTTCGTCGGCAACCTGAACTACGTGGCCGTCGCCGTGGTCGGCGGACTGCGGGTGGCGAGCGGCACGCTCACCGTCGGCGACGTGCAGGCCTTCGTCCAGTACTCGTACGAGTTCAACGGCCCCATCACGCAGGTCGCCGCCATGGCCAACCTGCTCCAGTCCGGAGTGGCCTCCGCCGAGCGGGTCTTCGACCTCCTCGACGCCGAGGAGGAGACGCCCGACCCGGCCGAGCCCCGGCGGCCCGAACCGCTGCGCGGCCGGGTCTCCTTCGAGAAGGTCTCCTTCCGCCACGAGCCCGGCCGGCCGCTGATCGAGGACCTCTCCCTCACCGTCGAGCCCGGCCGGACCGTCGCCGTCGTCGGCCCCACGGGCGCCGGCAAGACCACCCTGGTCAACCTGCTGATGCGCTTCCACGAGCCGACCGGCGGCCGGATCGCCCTCGACGGCGTCGACACGGCGGCGATGACCCGCGAGGAGCTGCGCTCCCACACCGGCATGGTCCTCCAGGACACCTGGCTCTTCGGCGGCACCATCGCCGAGAACATCGCCTACGGGGTCCCCGGCGAGGTCTCCCGCGAGCGGATCGTCGAAGCGGCGCGGGCCGCCCACGCCGACCGGTTCGTCCGCACCCTGCCCGACGGCTACGACACCGTCCTCGACGAGGACGGCGGCGGCCTCAGCGCCGGCGAGAAGCAGCTCGTCACCCTCGCCCGCGCCTTCCTCTCCGACCCGGTGATCCTCGTCCTCGACGAGGCCACCAGCTCCGTCGACACCCGCACCGAACTCCTCGTCAAGCAGGCCATGTCCTCGCTGCGCGCGGGCCGCACCAGCTTCGTCGTCGCCCACCGGCTCTCCACGATCCGCGACGCCGACACCATCCTGGTGATGGAGCGCGGCGCGATCGCCGAGCAGGGCACCCACGAGGAGCTGCTCGCCGCCGGAGGGGCCTACGCCCGGCTGCACGCGGCCCAGTTCGCCCGTACGGTGGAGACGTGATCGTCACCGTCCGCACCACCACCGACGCGCGCGCCAAGGCCGAGGCCCTGGCGCGCGGCGCCGTCGAGGCCCGGCTCGCCGCCTGCGCGCAGATCGCCGGGCCCGTCACCTCCGTCTACCACTGGCGGGGCGCGATCGAGAGCACCGAGGAGTGGGAGGTGGTGCTCAAGAGCACCGAGGCCCGCTACCCGGCCCTGGAGGCCCACCTCGTCGCCGCCCACGACTACGAGACGCCCGAGATCCTCGCCACCCGGGTCACCCGGGTGAGCGAGGGGTACGCCCGCTGGGTCGAGCGGGAGACCTCGCCGGACCCGGCGATCGAGGGCCCGGTGGCCGACGACGAGCTGCCGTTCTTCGTGTACGGGACGCTCCGCCCGGGCGCGTACAACCACGACCGGTTCCTGGCCGGCCGGATCGGCACCGAGGACGACGCCGTGCTCGACGGCGCGGTCCTGTACGACGGGCCCGGCTACCCGTACGTCGTCCCGGCGGCGAAGGGCCGGGTGGTCGGCACCCTGCTCACGCCCGCGCCCGGCGTCTACGGCGAGCTGTTCGGCCTGCTCGACCGCCTCGAACTGCCCGCCGGCTACGAGCGGGTGGCGAAGGACGTCGTCCGGGTGCGGGACGGGGCGCGGGTCTCCGCCTGGGTCTTCCTGGCGGCCCCGGACGCGCCCCTCGGCCCGGTCATCGAGAGCGGCGACTGGTTCGGCCGGTCGTAGCCGCGCTCCGGGCGCGCCGCACACGTCCGGGACGGGACGGCCTCGGGCACGCTCCGGGCGCACCGTATACGTCCGGGACGGCCTCAGGCGCGCTCCAGGCGCACCGCGCACACCTTGAACTCCGGCATCCGGGAGACCGGGTCGAGCGCCGGGTTCACCAGGGTGTTGGCCCGGCCCTCGCCCGCCCAGTGGAAGGGCATGAAGACGGTGTCCGGCCGGATCGACGCGGTGATCCGGGCCGGCGCCACCGCCCGGCCGCGCCGCGACACCACCGTGATCCGCTCGCCCTCGGCCACCCCGATCCGCTGCGCGAGCCTCGGGTGCAGCTCCACGAAGGGACCGGGCGCCGCCGCGTTCAGCTCGTCGACCCGCCGGGTCTGCGCCCCCGACTGGTACTGGGACACCACCCGGCCCGTGGTCAGCACGACCGGGTACTCGGCGTCGGTCTCCTCGGCCGCCGCCCGGTGCGTCACCGGCACGAACCGGGCCCGCCCGTCGGCCGTCGCGAACCGGTCCAGGAACAGCCGGGGCGTCCCCGGGTGATCCGGTCCGGGGCACGGCCAGAACACGCCCCGCTCCTCCTCGACGCGCCGGTAGTCGATGCCCGAGTAGTCGGCGGGCCCGCCGGCCGAGGCGCGGCGCAGCTCGTCGAAGACCTCCTCGGGGTCGACGGGGAAGCCCTTCTCGTGTCCGAGGAGCCCCGCGAGCCCGTGCAGCACCTCCAGATCGCTCCGCACCCCGGCGGGCGGGTCGAGGGCCCGGCGGCGGAGCAGTACGCGCCCCTCCAGGTTGGTCATGGTGCCGGTCTCCTCCGCCCACTGGGTGACGGGCAGGACGACGTCGGCGAGCGCGGCGGTCTCGGAGAGCACCACGTCCGCGACGGCGAGGAAGTCGAGCGACCGCAGCCGCCCCTCGACGTGCGCGGCGCGCGGCGCGGAGACCACCGGGTTGGAGCCCATGAGCAGCAGGGCCCGCACGTCCCCGCCGAGCGCGTCCAGGAGTTCGTACGCGCTCCGCCCCGGCCCCGGCAGCGACTCCGGGTCGACGCCCCACACCCCGGCCACGTGCGCGCGTGCGGCCGGGTCGTCGAGCTTGCGGTAGCCGGGGAGCTGGTCGGCCTTCTGGCCGTGCTCGCGGCCGCCCTGGCCGTTGCCCTGGCCGGTGAGGCAGCCGTAGCCGCTCAGCGGCCGTCCGGCCCGGCCGGTGGCCAGGCACAGGTTGATCCAGGCCCCGACGGTGTCGGTGCCCTTGGACTGCTGCTCGGGGCCGCGCGCGGTGAGGACCATGCCGGTGGGCGCGTCGCAGAACATCGCGACGGCCTCGCGCAGCAGCGGCACGGACACGCCGGTGATCCGCTCGACCTGCTCGGGCCAGTGGGACATGGCCCCGGCGCGGGCCTCCTCCCAGCCGCCGGTCCGCTCCCGCACGAACTCCTCGTCCACCCGGCCCTCGGCCACCACCAGGTGCAGCATGCCGAGGGCCAGCGCGAGGTCGGTGCCGGGGCGCGGCGCCAGGTGCAGGTCGGCCTGCTCGGCGGTGCGGGTGCGGCGCGGGTCGACGACGATCAGCCTCCCGCCGTTCTCCCTCAGCTCGGTGAGGTAGCGCAGGGCGGGCGGCATGGTCTCGGCGAGGTTGGAGCCGACGAGGATCACGCAGCCGGTCCCGGGGACGTCCTCCAGGGGGAAGGGGAGGCCCCGGTCGAGGCCGAAGGCCCGCTGGTGCGCGGCGGCCGCCGACGACATGCAGAAGCGCCCGTTGTAGTCGATCTGCGAGGTGCCGAGGACGACCCGGGCGAACTTGCCCAGGGAGTACGCCTTCTCGTTGGTGAGGCCGCCGCCGCCGAAGACCCCCACGGCATCGGGACCGTGGTCGGCGCGGGTCCGGCGCAGCCCGTCGGCGACGGCGGCGAGTGCCTCCTCCCAGGACGCGGGCACCAGGGCCCCCGTGTCAGGGCTTCGGACCAGGGGCTCGGTGAGCCGGACCCGGGAGGAGAGTACGGAGGGGGCGGTGCGGCCCTTGCCGCACAGGGCGCCCCGGTTGACGGGGAAGTCGGTCCGCTCGACCACCTCGGCGGGCAGCTCCGGAGCGCCGGTGGGACGCAGCGACATCCCGCACTGGAGGGCGCAGTAGGGGCAGTGGGTGGGGACGGCGGTGGCGTCGGACATGCCGCAAGCGTGGGACGGGAGTGTTACGCGGGACGGCGCGGCGTATTACGGGCGCGGTGCCATGCCCTCCGCCGGGCGGGCGGCGGAGGGTGAGTCCGCCCGGTTCACCGCCCGTGGGGCGAGGCCAGCGCCTCGGTGACGCCCTTCTCCTCCGGGCCGAGGAAACGGGGATCGGGCCGCAGGCCGGCGTCGAGGGCGGCCTTGCCCGCCGCCAGGACCTCCCGGCTGGTGCCGTAGTACCAGGTGAGGTCGTGGGGTTCGGCGACCCCGACCCCGTACGCGTCGACGCCCGCACGGCCGCACAGCGCGACGGCCCGCTTGACGTGGAAGTCCTGGGTGACGAGGACGGCCCGGTCGACGCCGAACACCTTCCTGGCCCGGACGCAGGAGTCCCAGGTGTCGAAGCCCGCGTAGTCGCTGACGATCCGCCCGTCCGGCACCCCGCGCCCGGTGAGGTACGCGCGCATGGCGCTGGGCTCGTCGTACGCGATCCGGCTGTTGTCGCCGGTGACGAGGAGGACCCGCACCTTGCCCGTGCGGTACAGCTCGGCGGCGGTGTCGAGCCGGTGCGCGAGGTACGGGGTGGGGCGGCCCTTCCACAGTCCGGCGCCGAAGACGACGGCGACGTCCCGGGCGGGCACGTCGGCGGTGGTGCGGAGCTTCCCGGCGGCGGCCGTGTGCATCCAGGTGGCGGGCAGGAGCGCGAGGACGGCGCCCGCCATCACGGCCTGGACGGCGCGGCGGCGGGCCCGGACGCTGCGGGGGAGCCACCGGGTGAACCGAGCCGGCATGCGGGAACCTCCGTGGAAGTGGACGTGGACGGGAACACGTGTGCTGTCACCCCGTCCGACGCGTCTCGGCCGGGTTCGGTTCGCCGGACGCCCGGTCTGTTCCGTAGAGCACACCCGCCAGGACCAGGCCGCACAGCATCCCGAGGAGCTGCGCGGCGGCGAAGGCGGGCACCGAGGCGGGGGCGATCCCGGTGAAGGAGTCGGAGAGGGAACGGCCCACGGTGGCCGCCGGATTGGCGAAGGATCCGGAGGAGGTGAACCAGATCGCCGCGCCGATGTAGCCGGCCACGGCGACCGGCGCGAGGGCGGGCCGGCCGATGTGGCGCAGGCCCTGCACGACCACGACGAGACCGGCGGTGGCGACGGCCTCGCCGAGCAGCAGGTGGAGGGCCGAGCGCGGCTCGGTGGCCCAGGCGCCGGGCGTCCGGCCGAACATCGCCTCGGCGAGCAGGGCGCCCGAGACCGCCCCCGCGAGCTGGGCGCCGATGTAGGCGAGGGCCTCGCGCCCTCCGCGCTCGGGGCGCCGGGACCACCACTCGGAGAGCGTCACGACGGGGTTGAAGTGGGCCCCGGAGAGCGGGCCGATGAGGGCGATGAGCAGCCCGAGGCCGAGTGCGGAGGCGGAGGCGTTGGCGAGCAGCCGGACGCCGGTGTCCTGGCTGAGGGAGTCGGCGCGGATGCCGGAGCCGACGACGACGGCGACGAGGGCGGCGGTGCCGATGAACTCGGCGGCGGCGCGCCGGGGGAGCGACGCGGGGGACATTCTCATGGTGGAAAAGATATTCCGTGATTCGGAAGGAAAAAAGAGGGGAGGAGAGGCGCCCGGGGTCCGTACGATCCGGACCGTGAACACGATGAAGACCGACGACCTCGTCGTCCGCCGCGCGGTCGGCCCCGACGCCGCCGAGGCGGCCGAGGTCTGGCTGCGCTCCTACGCGGCGGCGCTCCCGGACGTGCGCCGGGCGCACACCGACGACGAGGTCAGACACTGGTTCCGGGAGGTGCTCGTCCCCCACCGGGAGACCTGGGTGGCGACGGCCGGGGACGCGCCCGTCGCCGTGATGGTCCTCGACGGCGGAGACCTGGACCAGCTCTACGTCGACCCGCCGTGGCGCGGCCGGGGCGTCGGCGACCGGCTCGTGGACCTGGCCAAGCGGCGCCGCCCGGCCGGCCTGGAGCTCTGGACGTTCCAGGTCAACGCCCCGGCGCGGCGCTTCTACGAGCGGCACGGCTTCGTCGCCGCCGAGCACACCGACGGCTCGCGCAACGAGGAGCGCGAGCCGGACGTCCGGTACGCGTGGCATCCGGAACCGTCCTGACAGGACGCGCGCGGCGGCCGTGAGGTCGTGGAAAACAGCCGTGACCCCCGCGCAACGGGCAGGCAACGCGGGACCCGCAGGATCGGTCCATGACGGAGCCGGACAGCACGTTCGACAACGCCGCCGAACTGCTCATCAGGATCACCGAGCAACTCGGGAACCGGCTCGGCGAGGTGCGTCCGTACGGCGCCCGCCCGCCGACGACGCCGGGCACCGGCCCGCCGGTCACGCCGGGCACGGCGACCCCGCCCCGCGGCCGCCCGCCGGAGGAATCCGGCCGGGTGCGTCCGTACGGCCGCCCGCAGGGGAAGCCCCACGAGGAGGTACACCCGCCATGCACCACCGCACCGCCCCCGCGCCCCACCGCGCCGCCCGCCGTCCGGCGACCCTCGTCGCCGTCGGCCACGGCAGCCGCGACCCGCGCGCCCGCGCCACCCTGCTCCGGCTCCTCGACCGCGTCCGCGAACTCCGCCCCGGACTCGACGTCCGCCTCGCCCACATCGAGCTGAACGCCCCCCTCCTCGACGAGACCCTCGCCGGCCTCGCCGCCGAGGGCCGGGAGGCGGTCCTCGTCCCCCTCCTCTTCGCCCCCGGCCACCACGTCACCCACGACCTGCCCGCCGCCGTCGCCGCCGCACCCGGCCTCCGGGCCCGCGTCGCCGCGCCGCTGGGCGCCCACCCCCTCCTCGCCGAGGCCCTCGCCGGCCGCCTCGCCGAAGCGGGCTGGACCCCGGGGGAGCGCGACCGGCGCACCACCGGCGTCGTCCTCGCCGCCGCCGGCTCCCGCGACCCCCGGTCCGGCGCCGAGACCCGCCGCATCGCCGCCCTCCTCGGCGAGCGCCTCGGCGTCCCCGTCGTCCCCGCCTACGCCTCCGCCGCCGCGCCCACCGTCCCCGAGGCCGTCGCCGCCCTCGCCGCCCGGGGCCGCCACCGGATCGCGGTCGCCTCCTGCTTCACCGCCCCCGGCCTCTTCGCCGCCCGCACCGCCGCCCACGCCCCCTGGATCGCCGCCGCGCCGCTCGGCGACCACCCGGCCCTCGCCCGCCTGGTCCTCCACCGCCACGACCGCGCGCTCGCCGCCCGTACCGCCGCCGTCCACGCGCGGGAACTCACCGCCGTCTGAGCGCTTCTCAGGTCCTTCCGGTTACCTTCGGGGCATGGAAGGCATCAAGGACACCAAGGACAGCACCGGCACCCCCGGATACGACCCCGCCGCGACCGAGCGCTGGGACCCCGAGCCCGACAAGCAGCCGGGCCGCACCGCCTTCCAGCGCGACCGGGCCCGCGTGCTGCACTCCGCCGCGCTCCGCCGCCTCGCCGGCAAGACCCAGGTCGTCACCCCCGGCACCAGGAGCCACGCCTGGGACGCCAGCCCCCGCACCCGGCTCACCCACTCCCTGGAGTGCGCCCAGGTCGGCCGCGAGCTCGGCGCCGCCCTCGGCTGCGACCCCGACCTCGTCGAAGCCGCCTGCCTCTCCCACGACATGGGCCACCCGCCCTTCGGGCACAACGGCGAACAGGCCCTCAACGACGTCGCCAAGGACTGCGGAGGCTTCGAGGGCAACGCCCAGTCCCTCCGCCTCCTCACCCGCATCGAGCCCAAGCGCTTCGTCAAGGACGCCGGCGGCGAACTCGTCAGCGTCGGCCTCAACCTCACCCGCGCCGCCCTCGACGCCGCCACCAAGTACCCCTGGGAACGCGGCGGCCACCCCCAGGACCCCGGCTCGCCCAAGTTCGGCGTGTACGAGGACGACCTGCCCGTCTTCGAGTGGATCCGGCGGGGCGCCCCCGCCCACCGCAAGTGCTTCGAGGCCCATGTCATGGACTGGTCCGACGACGTGGCCTACTCGGTCCACGACTTCGAGGACGGCCTGCACGCCGGGCACATCGACCCCAACCTCCTCCTCGCCGAGCCCGAGCGCGCCGACATCTGGCAGGTCGCCATCGGCCGCTACGTACCCGAGGACACCGACCCGCAGGAGCTGGCCGAGGCCCTGGACCGGCTCATCGACCAGGAGTGGTGGCCGCACGGCTACGACGGCTCGGCCGTCGCGCAGGCCCGCCTCAAGGACGCCACCAGCCAGCTCATCGGCCGCTTCTGCCTCGCCGCCGAGGGCGCCACCCGGCAGGCGTACGGTTCCGGCCGCCTCACCCGCTACGGCGCCGAGCTCGTCGTCCCCCGCGAGACCCGCAACGAGTGCGCCGTCCTCAAGGCCGTCGCCGTCCGCTACGTGATGCAGCGCGCCGAGCAGGAGGCCCTCCGCGCCGACCAGCGGATCGTCGTCGCCGAACTCGCCGAGGCACTCGTCGCCCGCGCCCCCGACGGACTCGAACCGCAGTTCCGCGCCGCCTACGACGCGGCGCCCGACGACCGGGCCCGCAAGCGCGTGGTCGTCGACCAGATCGCCTCCCTCACCGACGCCTCCGCCCGCGCCCTCCACGCCCGCTTCCACCACCCGCGCGTTTAGGACCCCCGCCCCCGGGCCCTCTTCCGCCGCTCCCCTCCGTGCGGGACGCTCGCATGCGGCCCCGGGGCGGTACGGCCGGACGAACGTCCGGGGGCGTAGGTTGGAACCGGTCGCAACGAGGAGGAAACGACGTGGTCGACGCAGATCAGACCTTTGTCATCGTCGGCGGGGGCCTGGCAGGGGCCAAGGCGGCGGAGACCCTGCGCGCCGAGGGGTTCAACGGCCGGGTGATCCTCATCGGAGACGAACGCGACCACCCCTACGAGCGCCCACCCCTCTCCAAGGGCTACCTCACCGGGGACAAGGAGCGCGACAGCACCCTCGTCCACGAGCCCGCCTGGTACGCGGCGAACGACGTCGAGCTGCACCTCGGGCAGGCCGTCACCGCGATCGACCGCGAGGCCCGCACGGTCCGCCTCGGCGACGGCACCGTCATCCGCTACGACAAGCTGCTCCTGGCCACCGGCTCCGAGCCGCGCCGCCTCGACGTCCCCGGCACCGACCTCACCGGCGTCCACCACCTGCGCCGGCTCGCCCACGCCGACCGGCTCCGCCAGGTCCTCGCCGGCCTCGGCCGGGACAACGGGCACCTGGTCATCGCCGGCGGCGGCTGGATCGGCCTGGAGGTCGCCGCCGCCGCCCGCGGCTACGGCGCCGAGGTCACCGTCGTCGAGGCCGACCCCACCCCGCTGTACCGGGTCCTCGGCCCCGAGCTCGGCCAGCTCTTCGCCGACCTCCACAGCGACCACGGCGTCCGCTTCCACTTCGGCGCCCGGCTCACCGAGATCGTCGGACAGGACGGCCTCGTCCTCGCCGTCCGCACCGACGACGGCGAGGAGCACCCGGCGCACGCCGTCCTCGCCGCGATCGGCGCCGCCCCGCGCACCGCCCTCGCCGAGAACTCCGGGCTCGCCCTCGTCGACCGGGCCGACGGCGGCGGCATCGCCGTCGACGAGTCCCTGCGCACCTCCGACCCGGACGTCTTCGCCGCCGGCGACGTGGCCGCCGCCCACCACCCGCTCCTCCACACCCGGCTCCGCGTCGAGCACTGGGCCAACGCCCTCAACGGCGGCCCCGCCGCCGCCCGCGCCATGCTCGGCAAGCACGTCTCGTACGACCGGGTGCCGTACTTCTTCACCGACCAGTACGACCTGGGCATGGAGTACTCGGGCTGGGCGCCCCCCGGCTCGTACGACCAGGTCGTGGTCCGCGGCGACACCGGCAAGCGCGAGTTCATCGCCTTCTGGCTCAAGGACGGGCGCGTCCTCGCCGGGATGAACGTGAACGTGTGGGACGTCACAGAGCCGATTCAGAACCTCATCCGCGCCCGGACGCCGGTGGACCCGGAGGCCCTCGCGGACCCCTCCGTACCCCTGGACGGCCTGATCTGATCACCGCCGCTCCCACGTAGACTTCACGCGTGGCAGGCAGGATCAACGACGACGACGTGAAGGCGGTGCGGGACGCCGTCCCGATCGACGCCGTCGTGTCCGAATACCTCCAGCTGCGCAACGCGGGCGGCGGGAACCTCAAGGGGCTCTGCCCCTTCCACGACGAGAAGTCGCCCTCCTTCCAGGTCAGCCCGAGCAAGGGACTCTTCCACTGCTTCGGCTGCCAGGAGGGCGGCGACACCATCGCCTTCGTGATGAAGATCGACCACCTCTCCTTCTCGGAGACGGTCGAGCGCCTCGCCGCCAAGGCGGGCATCACGCTGCGGTACGAGGAGGGCGGCTACAACCCCGGCCACCAGCGCGGGGAGCGCATCCGGCTGATCGAGGCCCACCAGGCCGCCGCCCGCTTCTACGCCGACCAGCTCGGCTCCGCCGAGGCCGAGATCGGCCGGAAGTTCCTCGCCGAGCGCGGCTTCGACCAGGCCGCCGCCGAGCACTTCGGCGTCGGCTACTCCCCGGCCGGCTGGGACCACCTCACCCGCTTCCTGCGCGGCAAGGGCTTCTCCGACAAGGAGCTGATCCTCTCCGGGCTCTCCCAGGACGGCCGCCGGGGCCCCATCGACCGCTTCCGCGGCCGGCTCATGTGGCCGATCAAGGACGTCGGCGGCGAGATCGTCGGCTTCGGCGCGCGCAAGCTCCGCGACGACGACAACGGCCCCAAGTACCTCAACACCCCCGAGACCCCGGTCTACAAGAAGTCGCAGGTCCTCTACGGCATCGACCTCGCCAAGAAGGACATCGCCAAGGCCAGCCGGGCCGTCGTCGTCGAGGGCTACACCGACGTCATGGCCTGCCACCTCGCCGGGGTCACCACCGCCATCGCCACCTGCGGCACCGCCTTCGGCGGCGACCACGTCAAGATCCTCCGCCGCCTCCTCATGGACAACGGCTCGGCCCGCGTCATCTTCACCTTCGACGGCGACGCCGCCGGCCAGAAGGCCGCCCTGCGCGCCTTCGAGGACGACCAGAAGTTCGCCGCCGAGACGTACATCGCCGTCGCCCCCGAGGGCATGGACCCCTGCGACCTGCGGCTCGCCAAGGGCGACGAGGCCGTCGCCGACCTGGTCGAACCCCGCACCCCGCTCTTCGAGTTCGCCCTCCGCCAGATCGTGCGGCGCTACGACCTGGAGACCCCGGCGGGCCGGGCCGCCGCCCTGGACGAGGCCGCCCCGATCGTCGCCAAGCTCAAGAACCTGGCCGTACGGCACGGCGTCGCCGTCCAGCTCGCCGGCATGCTCGGGATCATGGACGAGCGGTTCGTCGTGCAGCGGGTCAGCCGGGTCGCCCAGTGGCAGCGGGACCGCGGCGGCCGGGGCCGTACGGACGACCGGCCGCGCCGCGAGATGCCGCAGATCCAGGCCCCCGCGGCACCGCCCGGCCCCGCGCTCAACCTGCGCAGCCCCGCCCACCGCACCGAGCGCGAACTCCTCAAACTCGCCCTCCAGCGGCCCGAACTGGTCTCCCCGGCCTTCGACGCCTACGGCATCGACGAGTTCACCGCCCCGCCCTACGCGGCGGTCCGCCAGTGCGTCCAGGACGCGGGCGGCGCCACCGGCGCGCCCCCCGACTACCTCGACGCGGTCCGCGCGGCCGCCCCCGACGACACCGTCCGCGCCCTCGTCACCGAACTCGCGGTCGAGACGATCTTCGCCAAGAACGTCGACGAGGCCTACGCGGGCGACCAGCTCGTCACCGTCCGCCTGCGCGCCGTCGACCGCCGCATCCGCGACGTCCAGGGCGCCCTGGCCCGCCTCGGCCAGAACGGCGACCCGGAGAAGGTCGCGGCCGTGCAGAACGAGCTGTGGGTGCTCACCCAGTACGGGCAGTCCCTGCGGAACAACGGCGCCGCCGCGCTCTGACGCACGGTCACCCGGCGGACTCAAAAAGTCACCGCACGCCCCTCGTGGCGGCGATGTGTCGTACCCCACACTGGATGACGGTGCCGTTCCGCTCCTCCTGGAGGTCGCCCGCCGTGCAGACCCAGACCGTGCCGCAGGACCAGCAGGACCAGCAGGACCAGCAGGACCAGCAGGACCAGCAGGACCAGCAGGACCAGCAGGACCAGCAGGACCAGCAGGACCAGCAGGACCGGGCAGAGTCCGGCGAGGCGATGGAGGAGGTGCCGGAGGAGCCCGTGGAGGAGCCCGCCGTCCCGGCCCCGCGCGGCCGCCCGGACCCCGGCGGCAACGGCCCCTCCTCCGACCTCTTCCGGCAGTACCTGCGCGAGATCGGCCGCATCCCGCTCCTCAGCGCCGAGGAGGAGGTCGAACTGGCCCGCCGCGTCGAGGCCGGCCTCTTCGCCGAGGAGAAGCTCGCCGGCACCCCGGACCTGGACACCCGCCTGGCGGGCGAACTGGACCACCTCGTCGTCCTCGGCCGGATCGCGAAGCGCAGGCTCATCGAGGCCAACCTCCGCCTCGTCGTCTCCGTCGCCAAGCGGTACGTGGGCCGGGGCCTGACCATGCTCGACCTCGTCCAGGAGGGCAACCTCGGCCTCATCCGGGCCGTCGAGAAGTTCGACTACGCGCGCGGCTTCAAGTTCTCCACGTACGCCACCTGGTGGATCCGCCAGGCCATGTCCCGGGCCCTCGCCGACCAGGCCCGCACCATCCGCGTCCCCGTCCACGTCGTCGAACTCATCAACCGGGTCGTCCGCGTCCAGCGCCGCATGCTCCAGGAACGCGGCTACGAACCCAGCGCCGAAGAGGTCGCCGCCCAGCTGGACCTGCCCCCCGAGCGCATCGGGGAGGTGCTCCGCCTCGCCCAGGAACCGGTCTCCCTGCACACCCCCGTCGGCGAGGAGGACGACGTCGCCCTCGGCGACCTCATCGAGGACGGCGACGCCGCCTCCCCGGTCGAGTCCGCCGCCTTCCTGCTCCTGCGCCGCCACCTGGAGGACGTCCTCTCCACCCTCAACGAACGCGAACGCAAGGTCGTCCAGCTCCGCTACGGCCTCGACGACGGCCGCCCCCGCACCCTGGAGGAGATCGGCCGGCTCTTCGGCGTCACCCGCGAACGCATCCGCCAGATCGAGTCCAAGACCCTCAACAAACTCCGCGACCACGCCTACGCGGACCAGCTGCGCGGCTACCTCGACTGAGACCGGCCGGGCGGCCCGTACCACCCGGTGAGCGGTACGGGCCGGCCCGCCGTCAGTCCACCTCCGCCACCGCCTGCGCGAACTGCGCCGCGTACAGGCGGGAGTAGGCGCCGCCCGAGGACAGCAGCTCCTCGTGCGTGCCCTGTTCCACGATCGAGCCGTTCTCCATCACCAGGATCACGTCCGCGTCCCGGATCGTGGAGAGGCGGTGGGCGATCACGAACGAGGTGCGGCCGTGGGCGAGGCGGGCCATCGCCTTCTGGATCAGGACCTCGGTGCGGGTGTCGACCGAGCTGGTGGCCTCGTCCAGGACGAGGATCACCGGGTCGGAGAGGAACGCGCGCGCGATGGTGATCAGCTGCTTCTCGCCCGCGCTCACCCCCGAGCCCTCGTCGTCGAGGACCGTGTCGTACCCGTCGGGCAGGGTCCGGACGAAGCGGTCGGCGTGCGCGGCCCGCGCCGCCTCCTCGACCTCCTCCCGGGTCACCGGGCGCGTCGCGCCGTACGCGATGTTGTCCGCGATCGTCCCGCCGAAGAGCCAGGTGTCCTGGAGGACCATCCCGATCCCGCTCCGCAGCCGCTCGCGCGACATCTTCGCGACGTCCACCCCGTCCAGGGCGATCCGGCCGCCCGTCACCTCGTAGAACCGCATCAGCAGGTTCACCAGGGTCGTCTTGCCCGCGCCCGTCGGACCGACGATCGCGACCGTCTGCCCGGGCTCCACCGTCAGCGACAGGTCCTCGATGAGCGGCTTGTCCTCCTCGTAGCGGAAGGAGACGTGCTCCAGGGCGACCCGGCCGCGCGACTCCAGCGGCTTCTCACTCGTCGGGGCGTCCGGCTCCTGCTCCTCCGCGTCGAGCAGCTCGAAGATCCGCTCCGCCGAGGCCACGCCCGACTGCACCAGGTTCGCCATCGACGCGACCTGCGTCAGCGGCATCGAGAACTGGCGCGAGTACTGGATGAAGGCCTGCACGTCACCGATGGAGAGCGTGCCGCTCGCCACCCGCAGACCGCCGACCACGGCCACCAGGACGTAGTTGATGTTCGAGAGGAAGAACATCACCGGCTGCATCACGCCGGAGTTGAACTGCGCCTTGAACCCGGCCTCGTACAGCGCCTCGTTCTGCTCGCGGAAGTCCCGCGCGGACTCCTCCTGCCGCCCGAAGACCTTCACCAGGGCGTGCCCGGTGTACATCTCCTCGATGTGCGCGTTGAGCGTGCCCGTGGACTTCCACTGCTGCACGAAGTGCGGCTGCGAGCGCTTGCCGATCCGCGCCGCCACGAACACCGACACCGGCACCGTCACCAGGGCCACCAGGGCGAGCAGCGGCGAGATCCAGAACATCATCGCGAGCACGCCGACGATCGTGAGCAGCGAGTTGATCAGCTGGCCCATCGACTGCTGGAGCGTCTGCGAGATGTTGTCGATGTCGTTGGTCGCCCGGGACAGCACCTCGCCGCGCTTGGCCTTGTCGAAGTACGACAGCGGCAGCCGCGCCAGCTTCGTCTGGGCGTCCTCCCGCATCCGGTAGACCGTCCGGTTGATCACCTTGATCGACAGGCGGGTGGAGACCAGCATCAGCAGGCCCGCCGCCACGTACACCGCGAGGACCAGGAGCAGCACCTCGCCCACGGCGGAGAAGTCGATCCCCCGCCCGGGCGTGAAGTCGACGCCGGACAGCATGTCCGCCATGCCGTCCTGCCCGCCGGCGCGCAGCCGCTCCAGGGTCTCCGCCTTGGTGGCGCCCGCGTCCGTCTGCCGTCCGATCACACCGGCGAAGATCAGGTCGGTCGCCCGGCCCAGGATCTTCGGCCCGACCACGGAGGCCGCCACCGAGAGCACACCGGCGACCAGCATCATCCAGAGCGCGCCGCGCTCCGGCGCGAGCTGCTTCAGCAGCCTCTTGCCCGAGCCCTTGAAGTCCATCGACCGCTGGTCGGGGCCGCCACCGGCCATCATGCGTCCGCCAGGACCGGCCATCAGGCTGCCTCCGCCTCGGTCAGCTGGGAGAGCACGATCTCCCGGTACGTCTCGTTGTCCGCCATCAGCTCGTGGTGCCGTCCGGTGCCCACCACCCGGCCCTCGTCGAGGACCACGATCCGGTCGGCGTCCCGGATGGTCGACACCCGCTGGGCGACGATCACCACGGTCGAGTCCGCCGTCTCCTCGGCGAGCGCGGCCCGCAGCAGCGCGTCCGTCTCGTAGTCGAGCGCGGAGAACGAGTCGTCGAACAGGTAGATCTCCGGCCGCTGCACGAGCGTCCGCGCGATGGCGAGCCGCTGCCGCTGCCCACCGGAGACGTTGGTGCCGCCCTGCGCGATCGGCGCGTTCAGACCGTTCTCGAGCTTCCGCACGAAGTCGGCGGCCTGGGCGACCTCCAGGGCGTGCCACAGCTCCTCGTCGCTCGCGTCGGGCTTCCCGTACCGCAGGTTCGTCGCCACCGTCCCCGAGAAGAGGTACGGCTTCTGGGGCACGAGCCCGACGGTCCTCGCCATGAGGGCCGGGTCCAGGACGCGGACGTCCACGCCGTCCACGAGGACCTCGCCGCCGGTCGTGTCGAAGAGCCGGGGCACGAGCCCGAGCAGGGTCGACTTGCCGCTGCCCGTCGAGCCGATGATCGCGGTGGTCTCGCCGGGCCGGGCGACGAGCCCGACGTCCTTGAGGACCGGCTCCTCCGCGCCCGGGTAGCGGAACTCCGCGCCCCTGACCTCCAGGTGCCCGCGCCGGTCGAGCGCCGTCACCGGCTCGGCCGGCGGCACCACGCTGGAGCCGGTCGCCAGGACCTCCTCGATGCGCTCGGCGCACACCTCGGCGCGCGGCACCATCATGAACATGAAGGTGGCCATCATGACGGCCATCACGATCTGCATCAGATAGGCGAGGAAGGCGGTCAGCGCGCCGATCTCCATCCCGCCGCCGTCGATGCGGTGCGCGCCGAACCAGACCACGGCCACGCTGGACACGTTCACGACCGTCATCACCGTCGGGAACATCAGCGCCATCAGCCGGCCCGTCGCCATCGACACGTCGGTCAGCTCGGCGTTGGCCCCCCGGAAGCGCTCCTCCTCGTACCCGTCCTTCACGAAGGCCCGGATGACGCGGTTGCCGGTGATCTGCTCGCGCAGCACCCGGTTCACCGTGTCGAGGCGCGTCTGCATGGTCCGGAAGAGCGGCCGCATCCGCCGCACGATCAGCGACACGGCGATGCCGAGCACCGGCACCACCGCGAGCAGCACGCCCGACAGCGGCACGTCCTGGCCGAGCGCCATCACGATGCCGCCGACGCACATGATGGGCGCGGAGACCATCAGCGTGAACGCCATCAGGACCAGCGTCTGGACCTGCTGCACGTCGTTGGTCGTCCGGGTGATCAGCGAGGGCGCGCCGAAGTGCCCGAGCTCCCGGGCGGAGAAGGACTGCACCCGGTCGAAGACGGCCCCGCGCACGTCCCGGCCGAGGGCGGACGCGGTCCGCGCGCCGTAGTACACGGCCCCGACGTTGCAGACGATCTGGACGACGGAGACGCCGACCATCAGGGCGCCGAACCGGAGGATGTAGCCGGTGTCCCCGTGCACGACACCGTTGTCGATGATGTCGGCGTTCAGGGTCGGCAGGTAGAGGCTCGCGCAGGTCTGCAGGAACTGGAGCAGCACGAGCAGCGCGATGGGTTTTCGGTGGGGGCGCAGATGGGTCCGGAGAAGTCTTATGAGCACGGGACTTACTATCGCCCGCCGCCCCGGGCCGTTACGACCGGTTTCCGGGGCGGTGGAAAGCCTGGGGAAGTCTTTACGAAGGGACTCCGCAGAGCCCTGCGCACCACCCCGGACCGGCGGTCACCCGGCGAACGCGCCCGGGTGGATCTGCTCCCGCGTCGCCGTGTACTGCTGCCGCACGGCCTGTCCCGCCGCCAGCTCGTCCCCGGGCTCCAGGACCTGTGTGGCGGCGCCCTGCCAGGCCGGGGGAGCGGAGGGCGAAAGGGTGCCCCGCGCGACCCCGAGGGCCCAGGCGGCCTGCCGGGCCGCGCCGAGCGCCGCGTAGTCGGCCGGCTGGGGGACGACGACCTGCGCGCCGAAGAGCGCCGGCGACAGCGCCTGCACCGCGTGCAGCGCGGCGGCGGCGCCGAGCAGGAAGACCCGCCGCACCTCCACGCCCCGCCCGCGCAGCACGTCCAGGGCGTCGGCGAGCGCGCAGAGCATCCCCTCGAACGCCGCCCGCGCCAGGTGCTCGGGCTTCATCGACTCGCGCCGCAGCCCGCTGAGCGTGCCCGCCGCGTGCGGCAGGTTCGGGGTCCGCTCGCCCTCCAGATAGGGCAGCAGGACGAGCCCGGAGGCGCCCGGCGTCGACTTCAGGGCCAGCGTGGAGAGCTCGTCGAGGGAGTCGAGGCCCAGCATCTCGGCGGTGCCGCGCAGCGCCCGCACCGCGTTGGAGGTGGAGACGACCGGCAGGTGCATGCCGGTGGCGTCGGCGAAGGAGGTGATCATGCCGCCGGGGTCGGAGAGGGCCTCGTGGTGCACGGCCATCACGGAGCCGGAGGCGCCGAGCGAGACCACCACGTCGCCGGGGCCGAGCCCGAGGCCGAGCGCGGCGGCCATCGTCTCGCCGGTGCCGGCGGAGATCAGCAGCCCCTCGGGGGTGGTGCCGGCGGGGTCGGAGGGCCCGAGGACCTCGGGCAGCGCGGCCCGGTGCCCGAGCGCGAGCTCGACCAGGTCGGGGCGGTACGCGCCGGTGCGGGCCGACCAGTAGCCGGTGGCGGAGGCGGCGCCCCGGTCGGTGGTGCGGCGCGCGGGGCGGCCGAGGAGCTGCCAGACCAGCCAGTCGTGCGGCTGGAGGACCAGCGCGGTGCGCCGGGCGTGCTCGGGCTCGGTGCGGGCCAGCCAGCGCAGCTTGGCGACCGGCTGCCCGGCGGCGGGCACGCTGCCGACGGCCTCGGCCCAGGCCTGCCGGCCGCCGAGGGAGTCGATCAGGTCGGCGGCGGCGACCTGCGCCCGTTTGTCGTTGCGCACGAGCGCGGGCCGCACGAGGCCGCCCTGCGCGTCGAGCGGCACGAGCCCGTGCTGCTGTGCGGAGACCCCGATGGCCTCCACGCCCTCCAGGAGGCCGCCGGTGGCGGCCTCCCCGAGCGAGAGCAGCCAGGTCTGCGGATCGACGTCCACCGCCTTCGGCTCACCGGGATGCGGGGCGTACCCCTGGCGCAGTACGGCACCGGTGTCGGTGTCGCAGACGACGATGCGTGTGAACTCAGCAGAGCTGTCCAGTCCGGCGACTATCCCCATGACAGAGATTCTGCCGCACGCGGGGCCTCAGGTGTTGCTGGTGCCCCACTCCTCGCTCTCGACCTTTCCGTTGCTCTGGCCGCGCTCGCGCAGCGCGTGGACCTTGTCGGCCACGGCGGGCGGCAGGTGGTCGCCCACCTTGTCGCCCACGACGTGCGCGGCCTTGCCGGCGACCTGCCGCCCGGTCTGGGCGGCGGACTCGGCGGCGTTGCGCACGGCCGGGTTCTGTCCGATGTCCTTGGCGGACTTCTTCAACTTCTCGTACTGCTCGCGTCCGGCCCGCGTGCCGATCACGTAGCCGAGGGCGAGTCCCGTGACGAACGTCAGCTTGTATCGCATGGCCACCACCTTCCCTGGAGAGCTTGCTTGATGCATCGCTGGTGCCCACGGCGGTGCCACGGCGATACCGATTGGCGGAGCACCCCCCTGCTTGCGCTAATGTATGTGTCGCAGCGAACGCGCGCCGCCCGGGAAGGCCCGAGGTGGATCCGTTCGGTGCAACGCAGCAATCCCCTGTAGCTCAATTGGCAGAGCAGCCGGCTGTTAACCGGCAGGTTACTGGTTCGAGTCCAGTCGGGGGAGCGCGATCCCCTGTAGCTCAATTGGCAGAGCATTCGGCTGTTAACCGGAGGGTTGCTGGTTCGAGTCCAGCCGGGGGAGCGGAACGGAAGAGGACCCTTCGGGGTCCTTTTTCGCGTCCGGGGGAACCGCACGGGGCGGGGCGGAGTCCTCATGGTCGAGCAGAGCCGATCTTCCGGAGCAGGAGATCGTATGAGCGGCTATGCTGCGGCAGACGGCGCGCACACATGTACGCGCCTCACCGAACGGGGCGGTAGCTCAGCCGGTTAGAGCAGCGGACTCATAATCCGTCGGCCGTGGGTTCGAGTCCCACCCGCCCCACCAAAGAAAAACGTTCTGAGCTGCGAAAACACCCATACGGGGGTGTTCTCGCACGGGGCGGGTCGGGTGCCTGCGGTCCGCCTCGCCGGGCACGGACCGCCTCGACCCGGGGTTCTCGGCGGAACACAGGGTCGAATCCAGGACGAGGGTCCCACGGCGATCCCGCGACTCCCGCGTGTGACACGCCGCACATCGTGCCGAACGTCCGCTTTCTTGACGACACCTCACCCGTCACGGCGTACGGATGCAGTACGACTACCGCCACGACATCGCCGGCAGCGGAGGGGGCGCCGCGCTGGCTGCGGCTGACCCGGTCGGGCGACACCGTCACCGGCCACGAGTCCGCCGACGGCACGACGTGGACGGAGGTCGGTGCCGTACGCCTGCCGGGGCTGCCCGGGACCGTGCGGGTGGGGCTGTTCGCAGCCTCCCCGGGGGACCTGACGCTGCGGCGGACCGGCCTGGGCGGCGCCACGGAACAGGTGCGCTGGACGCAGGCCGGCGGCACCTTCGACGGGATCGTCCTCCGGGGCGCCGCCGCCGCCGGGGGCTGGAGCGACGACGCGGTCGGCGAGCGGAACCGTACGGACTGGGAGAAGGACCACCTGGCGTCCGGGGCGGTGGAGAGGAACGGCGCGATCACCGTCACCGGCGCCGGCGACATCGGCCCGAAGGGCGCCGAGGACGGCGCCCGCCCGGTGGAGAGCACCCTGGGCGGCCTGATCCCGGCACTGCTCGTCGTGCTCGTGGTCTCGGCGCGGTTCGCCGTCGCCGGGCACCGGACCGGGCCCGGCGACGGCACGCCGCTCACCCGCTCCCGGCTCGCGGCGAGGGCGGTCGTCGTCGCGGCCGTCACGTTCGCGACCGGCCTCCTCGCCCTGGGCGTCGTGGTCCCGGCGGGCGCGACGATCCTGAAGGGCAACGGGATACCCGTCGTCGCGGTGTCCGCGCTCACCGCGACACGGGTCGTCGTCGGCACGGCCGGTGCCCCCGCGCTCGCCGCCGTACTGGCCCTCGCGCTCGGCTCCCTGCTCCGCCGCCCCCGGCCCGCGATCCTCGTCGCCGTCCTGACGATCGCGGTCCCGTACGCCGCGACCTCCGTCCCGCTGCTGCCCGACGGCCCGGCGCAGTGGCTGCTCCGCGTCACCCCGGCCGCCGGCTTCGCCGTCCGGCAGACCCTCGTCGAACACCCCCGGGTCGTCGCCCACTACGCCCCCTCGGCCGGCTGCTTCCCGCTCCCGTGGTGGGCCGGGATCACCGTGCTGTGCGCGTACACGGCCGCGCTCCTGTGCCTCGCGCTGAAGCGCCTGCCGCGGAGCGGCGAACGGGCCGGGCGGCCGGTGGACCGGGGGTGACCGCCGACGGCGCGGGAGTCCGGGGCGACGGGCTGCGCACCGATGCCCGTCCCGGCACCCCCGGGCGCCGGAACTGGCATCGGCCCGGTCGGGGCTCAGTACGTCAGGATCCCCGGATCCGAGACGTCCGGGGCGCCCGTCTCCACGTGGCCCGCGAGGCGGCGGAGGTAGTCCGGGGTCGACGCCGTCGTGATCGTCACGTCGTACCAGTGGTGGCCGGCGGTCAGGGGGACGGTGTGGGTGACCGTGGCGCCCTTGGCGACCGTCAGGGTCTTCGGGGAACCCCCGTACGAGTCGGCGACCGTCACCGTCGTGGTCGTGCCCGGGTTGGTGAAGGTCAGGTCCAGGTGGCCCGTGCCGGCGTTGTGGCGGGCGGCGACCTCGGGGACGGGCGTCTTCCCGGGGGAGCGGAAGCGGCGCAGGAAGCCGTTGGGGCCGTGGACCGTGAGGTCGGTGACGCCGGCCGAGTACTTGGTGTTCCAGGTGTCCGCGATCGACTTGCCCGCCTCCGCCGTGTACGTCCAGGGCGCGTCCGTGCGGTTGGCCGAGGTGACGTAGAACTGGGCGCCCGCGCCGGGGCCCGCGCCGAAGGCCAGGCGGTAGGTGCCGGCCGCCGTGTCGGCGGCGCCGTCCACGTACGGCGCGTACCTCAGCGGGCGGGTCGGCTTCGCGCCCCGCTCCTGGCGGGGCATCGTGCCCGACGCGGGCGCGGTGGCCGGGAAGTCGGGGTGGCGGTTGCGGTCCGGCGGGTAGTAGCCGGCGGTCGGCGGCAGCGCGGCCGGCCGGGCGTCCGCGCGCGTGAAGTCGAAGGCCGAGGTCAGATCGCCGCAGACGGCCCGCCGCCAGGGGGAGATCTGCGGCTCCCGGACGCCGAAGCGCGCCTCCATGAAGCGGATGACCGAGGTGTGGTCGAAGGTCTCCGAGCAGGTGTAGCCGCCCTTCGACCAGGGCGAGACGACGATCATCGGGACGCGCGGGCCGAGGCCGTAGGGGCCGGCGGCGTAGCCCGTCTTCCCGGGGAAGTGGTCCAGGGCGGTCGCGACGGTGGAGAGGCCCTGCGCCGCCGAGGCCGGGACGTACGGCGGGACCACGTGGTCGAAGAAGCCGTCGTTCTCGTCGTACGTGATGAACAGGGCCGTACGGGCCCACACGTCCGGGTTCGAGGTCAGCGCGTCCAGGACCTGCGCGATGTACCAGGCGCCGTAGTTGGCGGGCCAGTTGGAGTGCTCCGAGAAGGCCTCCGGGGCCGCGATCCAGGAGACCTTCGGCAGCCGGCCGCCCTGCACGTCGGCGCGCAGCCGGTCGAAGAGGCCCTCGCCGGCCTTGGCGTTCGTGCCCGTGCGGGCCTTGTCGTACAGCGGGTTCCCGGGCGCGGCGTTCCGGTAGCTGTTGAAGTAGAGGAGGGAGTTGTCGCCGTAGTTGCCCCGGTACGCGTCGCTGATCCAGCCCCAGGAGCCCGCCGCGTCCAGGCCGTCGCCGACGTCCTGGTAGACCCGCCAGGAGACCCCGGCCGCCTCCAGGCGTTCGGGGTACGTCTTCCAGCCGTAGCCCGCCTCGGCGTTGTTGAGGACCGGGCCGCCGCCCGTGCCGTCGTTCCCGGTGTGACCGCTCCACAGGTAGTAGCGGTTCGGGTCGGTGGAGCCGATGAACGAGCAGTGGTACGCGTCGCAGACCGTGAACGCGTCGGCGAGCGCGTAGTGGAACGGGATGTCCTCACGGGTGAGGTGCGCCATCGTGGCCTTGGTCTTGGCCGGGATCCACTGGTCGTACCGGCCCTTCGCGAAGGCCTTCTGGCCGCCCGCCCAGTCGTGGTTGAGGCCCTGGAGGAACTCCATGCCGAGGCGGGCGCTCTCCGGCCGGAACGGCAGCGTCACCTTGGAGCCGTCGGACTGGTTCCAGACGGACTTGCCGCTGGGCAGGGTCACCGGCCGGGGGTCGCCGAAGCCCCGTACGCCCTTCATCGCGCCGAAGTAGTGGTCGAAGGAACGGTTCTCCTGCATCAGGACCACGATGTGCTCGACGTCCTGGAGGGTGCCGGTGGAACCCTGCGCCGGTATCGCGGCGGCGCGGGCGATGCTCTCCGAGAGCAGCGTGAACGCGGCGGCGCCGCCGGTCAGCTGAAGGAACCGGCGGCGGTCGAGGTCGGCCATGGGGAGTTCTCCTCCGGGGTGGGGGCGGGCACGGGCGGGGCGTGCGTGCGGCGGCCGGGCTCCTGCCCGGCGGGCGCCCCAAGGACAGCGCCCGCGGGCCACCGCCCGGCGGCCGTCCCATGGCTGCCCGCCGTACGGCGGACGAACCCCCCGTGCCGTTCGTGCGAAGGTCCCGGTGCGCGCGGGCGGCACCGGGACCTTCACACGTCTCCCGCGCGGAGGCGGGTGCGCGGCTACTCGACGACGAGCTCGACCTCGATGTTGCCGCGGGTGGCCTTGGAGTACGGGCAGAAGGCGTGGGTCTTCTTCAGGAGCGCCAGGCCCGCCTCGCCCTGGAGGTGCTCCGGGAACTCGGCGCGCATGACGACCGCGAGGCCGAAGCCGCCGTCGGCGGGGTCCTTGCCGATGGAGACCTCGGCGGTGACGGAGGCGTCCGTGATGTCGATCTTCTCCTGGCGGGCGACCACGCCCATGGCGCTGGCGAAGCAGGCCGCGTAGCCGGCGGCGAAGAGCTGCTCGGGGTTGGTGCCCTGTCCGTTGCCGCCGAGGGCCTGCGGGTGGGCGAGGGGGAGGTCGATGTGGCCGTCGGAGCTGACGGCGCGGCCCTCGCGGCCGTTGGCGGTGGCGACGGCGGTGTAGATCGCGTCCATGGGTTCCTCTTCCGTCCTGTCCTGGGATGCGGTGGCCCTTCATTTGTAGCGCGCAATTTAGTTGTGCGCAACTTAATCGGGTGTGATGCGTCCTCGCGTATCCTGGAGCCATGGAGACGCCCGACACCCTCCCCGACGACCCCGCCGGTCCTTCCGCGGGCCTTCCCGACGGTCTTCCCGCGGGCCTTCCCAAGGGCCTTCCCGCGGGCCCTTCCGACGGTGTTCCCGAGGGTCTTCCCGAGGGGGACTTCCTCCGCCTCGACCGGCAGATCTGCTTCTCGCTGCACGCGGCGACCCGCGCCTTCAACGGCGTCTACCGCGAGGTCCTCGGGGAACTCGGGCTCACCTACCCCCAGTACCTCGTGATGCTCGTGCTCTGGGAGCACCGCGAGCTGTCCGTGAAGGGGATCGGGGAGCGGGTGCGGCTCGACTCCGGGACCCTGTCGCCGCTGCTCAAGCGGCTCGAAGCGGCCGGGTACGTCGAGCGGCGGCGCAGCCCCGAGGACGAGCGGTCCGTCACCGTGCGCCTCACGGAGGCCGGGACGGCGCTGCGGGAGAAGGCCCTCGGCGTGCCGCGCCGGATCGCCGCCGCCACCGGCCTGGACCTCGCGGACCTCGGCGAGCTGCGCGAACGGCTCCACGCACTGGCCGTCCGGCTCGACGCCGTCGACCCCGAGGACCTCTCCGGCTGCGCCTGATCCCTTCAGTGCGCCGCCAGCCCCGCGCGCGCGTGGTTCAGGCCGAGCAGTACGCAGACGTCCGTCAGGAGCGGGACGTGGTAGGCGAGCGGCCGGGGGCCCGCCTGGTCAGGGCGCGACACGAAGCCGCCGTCCGGACGCTGCCGCTCCAGGAGGTGGCGCACCGCCCGCGCGGTCGCGGTCCGCGCGCCCGGCGCGCGCGCCACGCCGATCAGCGCGTACGCCGTGCTGATCGGGTCGCTCGGGTCCGCCGGCACGTGCCCCCAGCCGCCGTCCGGGTTCTGGGTGGAGAGCAGCCGGGCCACCGCCCGCGCCCGGGCCCGCGCGGCCCCGGCCGCCGCCGGGTGGCCGGGCGCCACCGCGAGGAAGGAGTCGTGGGCGAGGACGGTGCGGAAGAGGGCGTTGCTCTCGTTGAGGCTCCAGCTCCGCTCGAACGGACCGGCCGCCTCCTGCCGGGCCGTGACGAACCGGACGCCGGCCGCGACCGCCGCGCGGTGCGCGGGCTCGGGAGCCAGCGCGTTCACCGCCGCCGCCGTTATCGCCACCTCGGAGGCCGTCCCGCGCTCGAACGTCGGGAAGCCGCCGTCCGCGCCCTGCCGGGCGAGCAGGTACCGCTCGCCGGCCGCCACCCCGGCCCCGCACCGCTCCGGGGCCACCGTCCGCAGGAACTCCACGCAGTACGCCGTGTCGTCCACGTCGCTCTGCCCGACGCCCCGCTCGAAACCCCAGCCCCCGTCGGGGTTCTGACGCCCGGTCAAGGCGTCCGCGAGCGACCGCAGGGCGGGGGCGGGCGCCCCCGCGCCGGCCAGGGCGAGGCCGCCGGTCGCCGTCGCGAAGACGTCCATGCCCGTGAGGAACGGCAGGCCGCCGTCCCCGCGCAGCGCGTTCCGCAGCTCGCCCGCCCGCGCCCGGACGGCCGCCGCGTACCGGGGCCGCAGCCGCAGCGCGAGCAGGGCGAGGATCCGGGCGAGGTGGTTGCCGTACGGGGGAGGGCCGGGGAGCGCGCAGGGCTCCAGGGTCCGCCAGTCGTCCTCGGTGACGCGTCCGGGCGAACGCGTACCGAAGGCGTGCAGGACCTTCAGGGCGGCCATCTCCGTGATCAGCCAGCGCTGCTGGCCGCGCGCCTCGAAGGCGGAGCCGGGGTCGGGGAGCCCGGGGAACGCGTCGGCGCCCAGCTCCGCCAGGACCGTCCGGAACATCAGGCGCTTGCGCCCGGCGGTGAAGTGGTCGAAGCCGCCGAGCAGCCGGGCCAGCGCGCCCCGCCCGTCCGCGTACTCGCCCAGGGCCGCGCGGGCCGCCGCCTCCTGCACGGGGTCGGGGGCGCCCTCGTCCAGACCGGTCTTCAGCCTCCGTACGAGCCGCTCCCGCGCGTCCGGGTCCACGTCCGTCACCGTCAGCAGCCGCAGGGCCAGGGCGGACTCCAGCATCCGGCTGTCGCAGGGCGCCCGCAGCAGGCCGTCCGGCCCGGCGGCGGCCAGGAGCCGGGCGGTGAGCCGGGCCCGGGCCCGGTCGAGCCGGCCCGCACCGGAGGCCGGGCGGGTGAGGAGCGGGGGGCCGGGGACGGCGAGGGTGGAGAGGGAGGCGGGGGCGACGGGGGTGGCGAGGGAGGCGCCGGATAAGGGCAGCGCGCAGTGCGTCATGGTGAGGGACGTCCTTGGTGAGGGCCGTGAGGGCCGTGAGGGCCGTGGGGAGTTGTGGGGGCCGTGGAGGCCGTGGGGTGGGCGAGGGGAGACGGGAAGGCGGGAAGGCGGGAAGGCGGGAAGGCGGAGGAGTCGTCAGAGGGGGAAGAGGTGCCGCACGGCCTCCGCGCCGGCCGGGACCGGCGGGGTGTGGCCGCCCGTCGCGACCGTCAGCGGTGCGACGAAGCCGCGCCGGGCGATCTCGCGCGGACCGGGCCGGGGCGGCCGGTCCGCCGTCCAGCGGCGGACCGTCAGGAAGGACGCGCCGTGCGAATCGTCCGCGCGGACCCGGTACGCCCCGGTGGGACCGGGCGCCTCCGTCCGGCCCGGCTCCTCGCGGAGCTCCCGGAGCGCGGCCGCCCGGTACCCCTCACCGGTCCGGACCGCGCCGCCGATCAGGACGTCGTGGTGGTCCGGGCAGATCCTCGCCGAGGGGACGCGCCGGTGGAGGAGGACCCGTCCGGCGTGATCGGAGCAGACGGTCGCCGCGTACCGCTTCAGCGGCCCGCCCGCCGCCCCGCCCGTCCGCCCGCCCCGCGCCACCACCCGGTCCCGGGGATCGACGTGGTCGACCCGTTCGAAGGGGCGGGCGGAGAAGGGGCGCGCGAGAGGGGAGCGCGCGCCAGGGGCGTGCGGATCCGGAACCCGCGCGCTCATGTCCGCCCGTGGAGACGCGTAACCCCCGGCCCGATGCCCCGCGTTCCGTCACCGGGCAGGGGTGTCGCCCGGAGGAAACGGAGGAAGGAGCCGGAAAGGGGTGCTCCGGAAGCCCGCGCGGCGACCCCGCGAAGGGGGACCGGGGACACACCAGGGGTGACGCTTCGTACCTGCATGATGACGCATCGTAAACCCGGCGGCGATCTTCACCCTCCTCCCGCACCCCTCCCGGGCCACCTCCCGAACTCCCTGCCGAACCGGCCGTTCGAGCCCCGGGGGTTCGAACTCCCGCCCCCTCCGTCTCCCCGTTCATCAAACTGTAAGGAGCCAATTCGGCATCCGCCCCTATACTCGCTCCATGTCCGACATCACCATCCGGCGTGCCACCGCCGACGACTCCCGGCGGCTCACCCGGCTCGTACGGAGCTCCCGGGCCTATCGGGGGGACTACGCCGCCATGGTCGAGGGGTACCAGGTCGGTGGTCCGTACATCGAGCACCACCCCGTCTTCGTCGCCGCCGATGGGGACGGGGACGGGGACGGCAGGGTCCTCGGGTTCTACGCGCTGCTCGTCGAGGAGGCCGAACTCGACCTCGCGTTCGTCGCCGACGCCGCCCAGGGGCTCGGCATCGGGCGGCTGCTCATGGAGCACATGACCGGGCAGGCCAGGGCCGCCGGACTCGGCTCCGTGAAGGTGGTCGCGCACCCGCCCGCCGAGGAGTTCTACCTGCGCACCGGCGCCGTCCGCACCGGGACCGTCCCGCCCTCCGGCCGCATCCACTGGGAGCGCCCCGAGCTGCGGTACGACGTCGCGTGACCGCCACCGACGCGCGCGAGCAGGGGCGGGAGCGCCGGCGGGTCCTCGCCGACCTCACCCCGCTGCGCACCTCCGCGGACTACCGCCGCCTCTGGTTCGGGAACACCGTCTCCTGGGTCGGGCAGGGCATGACCGCCCTCGCCGTCTCCCTCCAGGTGTACGACATCACCGGCTCGCCCTTCTCCGTCGGGCTCGTCGGCCTCTTCTCCCTCGTCCCGCTCGTCGTCTTCGGCCTGTACGGCGGCGCGATCGCCGACACCGTCGACCGCCGCAAGCTCGGCCTCGCCAGTGCCGCCGGCTCCGCCGTGCTCTCCGTAGCACTGGCCGGCGCCGCGTTCGCCGGCTTCCACCGCGTCTGGTTCCTGTACGCGATCGTCGCCCTCCAGGCCGTGTGCGCCGCGCTCAACTCGCCCGCCCGCAGCGCGATGATCCCCCGGCTCCTGCCGCCCGAGCAGCTGCGCGCCGCCAACGCGCTCAACTCGATGGTCATGACCTTCGGCACCCTCGTCGGCCCCAGCCTCGGCGGTCTGATCGTCGGGCTCGCCGGCTACCAGGCCGCCTACCTCGTCGACGCCGTCGCCTTCACCGCGAGCCTGTACGCGATGTGGCGGCTGCCGTCGATGCTCCCCGACCGCAAGGGGACCGAGCGGGCCTCGGTCCTCGACGGGCTGCGCTTCCTCGCCACCCGGCCCAACCTGCGCATGACGTTCTTCTCCGACTTCTGCGCGATGATCCTGGCCCACCCCCGCGCCCTCTTCCCGGCCGTCGCCGTGCTCTGGTACGGCGGGGACGCGAAGACCGCCGGACTCCTCGTCGCCGCGCCCGCGTTCGGGGCGCTCCTCGGCGGGATCCTGTCCGGCTGGCAGGGCCGGATCCGCCATCACGGGCAGGCGATCCTGATCGCCGTCGCCTGCTGGGGCACCGCCATCGCCGTCTTCGGACTGACCCGGAACCTCTGGCTCGGGCTCTTCTTCCTCGCCCTCGCCGGCTACTCCGACACCGTCTCGATGATCTTCCGGAACACGATGATGCAGGTCGCCGCCCCGGACGAGATGCGCGGCCGGCTCCAGGGCGTCTTCATCGTGGTGGTCGCGGGCGGACCCCGGCTCGGCGACTTCCTCGCGGGCTCCGCCGCCGACCTGACCTCCCCGGCCGTCGCGATCACCGGCGGCGGGATCGCCTGCGTCGTCGCCGTCGGACTGCTCGCCCTGTACGGGCGCGGATTCCGCCGCTATGACGCCCTCGACCCGACTCCGTGAGCTTCACGAGTTCCACGGCCTTCATGACATTCACGCGCTCCGTGACCTTCGCCCGCTCCGTGAGCTCCACGCGCTCCGTGAGCTTCACGAGCTCCGTGCACAATCTCCCCGAACGACCCGGCCTGTCCTGGCGGTTGGCCGCCACGGCGCATAACCGCCAGGGCGGGCAGGAGTCAACACCCCTTCCCTGAGCCAAGACTCCTCGCGGCACCCGGAACACCCCCGACCCCGGGGCCGCGAGGAGTACTCCGCCGATGTCCACACCCATCGCCAGAGGGAGGGCCGGGCTGCTCGCCGCGGGCATCTCCCTCGTGATGCTCTCGGCCGGGCAGACCGCCGCCGCCGGGACCACCGCCCCCGCCCCGCCGGACACCCCCGGGGCGTCCGCGACGAGCAGCACCGTCACCCTCGTCACCGGCGACCGCGTCACCCTCACCGAACTCGGCGACGGGCGGCGGACCGTCACCGTCGACCGGGCGAAGGGCGCCACCGGCGCGATACGCACCCGGACCTCGAACGGCCGGATCACCGTGATCCCCGACGAGGCCCGCCCCCACCTGGCCTCCGGCGCGCTCGACCCGCGCCTCTTCGACGTCACCGGCCTCGTCGAGCAGGGCGTCACCGGCGCACTCCCCCTGATCGTCACGTACGGCGGCGGGAACTCCCGGAGCGCCGCCCCGCGCGGCGCCGAGACCGTCCGCGCCCTGCCCAGCATCGGCGGCGCCGCCGTCACGGCCACCGACCCCGCCGCCTTCTGGCGGGCCTTCACCGCCCCGGCCGCCCGGAGCACCGCCTCCGCACCGGCCAAGGTCTGGCTCGACGGCCGGGTCCGGGCCGCCATGGCCGAATCCAACGCCCAGATCGGCACCCCGAAGGCCTGGGAGGCCGGGCTCACCGGCAAGGGCGTCAAGGTCGCCGTCCTCGACACCGGCGCCGACCTCACCCACCCCGACCTCGCCGGCCGGGTCGCGGAGTCGAAGTCCTTCATCGAGGGCGAGGAGGTCGCCGACCGCAACGGCCACGGCACCCACGTCGCCTCCACCGTCGGCGGCAGCGGCGCCGGCTCCGGCGGCGAGGAGAAGGGCGTCGCGCCCGGCGCGACCCTCGCCGTCGGCAAGGTCCTCGGCGACGGGGGCTCCGGCACCGAGTCGCAGATCATCGCCGGCATGGAGTGGGCCGCCAAGGACGTCGACGCGAAGATCGTCTCGATGAGCCTCGGCTCCCGCGAACCCAGCGACGGCACCGACCCGATGGCCCGCGCCGTCGACGCCCTCTCCGCCGAGACCGGCGCCCTCTTCGTCGTCGCCGCCGGCAACTCCGGCGCCCCCGGCTCCATCGGTTCGCCCGGCGCCGCCGACTCCGCGCTCACCGTCGGCGCCGTCGACTCCGACGACCGCGCCGCCTCCTTCACCAGCCAGGGCCCCCGGTACGGCGACCAGGCCCTCAAGCCCGACCTGTCGGCCCCCGGCGTCGGCATCCTCGCCGCCCGCTCCCAGCTCACGCCCGGCAGCGGCCTCTACACCTCGATGGACGGCACGTCCATGGCGACTCCGCACGTCGCCGGCGTCGCCGCCCTCCTCGCCGAGCGGCACCCCGACTGGACCGGCGCCCGCCTCAAGGACGCCCTGATGTCCTCCGCGAAGCCGCTCGACGCCGACGCGTACGCGCTCGGCGCCGGCCGGGTCGACGTGCCCGCCGCGATCTCCGCGCACGTCACCGCCACCGGCTCCGCCGACCTCGGCTTCACCTCCTGGCCGTACGAGGAGAACGAGCCGGTCACGAAGACCGTCACCTACGCCAACTCCTCCGACGAGCCGGTCGAGTTGAGCCTCGCCGTCGAGGGCATGCCCGCCGGGGTCGCCGCCCTCGCCGACACCGCCCTCACCGTCCCCGCCCACGGCACCGCCTCCACCACCGTCACCGGCGACGGCACCGGGGCCCCCGTCGGGCGGTCCTCCGGTCGGATCACCGCCACCGCCGGCGGCGCGCCCGTCGCCCGCACCGCCCTCGGCCTGGTCAAGGAGGAGGAGCGGTACACCCTCACCGTCCACGTCAAGGACCGCGACGGCGCCCCCGTCCCCGCCTCCCTCGGCGTGCAGCAGCTCGCCCCGGGCGTGGACCCGTTCCCGGCCGCCGTCGGCGGGTCCGGCACCCTCGCCCTGCGCCTGAAGCCCGGCACGTACACCGTCGACACCTTCCTCGACGTGCGCGGCTCCCACGGCCCCGACTCCCTCGGCCTCGGCTTCCTCACCGCGCCCGAGATCGTCCTCGACCGGGACCGCGAGATCACCCTCGACGGGCGGCGGCTCCGTGAGATCCGCGCCGAGGTCGACCGGCGGACCGAGACCCGCCAGCTCCTCATGGAGTTCGACCGCAAGGCGAACGGCGCCTCCTACGGCGGAGCCGTCCAGGTCCCCCCGACCTACGACTCGATCTTCGCCGCGCCCACCGCCGAACCCGCCACCGGCACCTTCGAGTACCGGACCGTCTGGCGCCTCGGCAAGCCGCTCCTGGAGGCCTCCGCCGACGGCACCCGCCTCTCCGGCGCCACCCCGCAGGCCGGCACCGCCCTCCTGGAGGGCGGCCACCGCCTCGGCCTCGTCGACGCGGGCGACGGCTCCCCCGGCGCGTACACGGGCAGGAACGTCACCGGCAAGGCAGTCCTCGTCCGGCTCGCCGACGGCGCCGACCCCGTCCGGATCGCCCAGACCGCCCAGGACGCGGGCGCCAAGGCCCTGTTCGTCACCGACGACGAGGCCGGCCGTCTGATGAAGTGGTTCGGCACCGCCGACTACCAGGACCGCCCGCTCGCCGTCGCCACCGTGAACGCGGCCGACGCCGAGCGGCTCGCGACCGCCGCCGCCCGCGGCAAGCGCGTCGACCTCACCGGCACCCGCTTCACCCCGTACACCTACGACCTCTCCGAGGGGCACCCCGGCGCCATCGGCGGGGACCTCGTCTTCCGGCCCGGCCGCGGGGACCTGGCCACGATCTCCGCCACCTTCCACGCGCCCACGAAGCGGAAGGAACTGGGCGGCGAGTTCCGGTACTCGATCACCGACACCTTCCCGATCGGCTTCGGCTTCAAGGAGTACGTCGCCTTCCCGGCCGAGCGCACCGAGTACGTCTCCACCGGCGCCGGCCAGTACTGGCACGAGTCCGTCGACCTCGGCGACTCCCTGGAGCAGCGCGGCGGCCGGTCCGTCTACAAGGGCGGCAGCCGCGCCGACCTCGACTGGTTCGGGCCCGTCTGGCACCCGTGGCTGGGCACCGGACTCGGCTGGGGCCAGCAGCGCACCGGCAACGACCTGCGGTTCAACACCCCCGGCTGGGGCGACTCCGGCACCGACCACACCGGCTTCGGCAACGTGTGGAACGACGACTCGATGACCCAGTACACCGAGGTGTACGTCGACGGCGTCCGCGTCGACCGCAAGACGAGCTCCGGCGCCTACGCCTGGGACGCCCCGGCGCGGGAGGCGACCTACAAGGTCGTCACCGACACCGCACTCGACCGCGACCGCTGGCGGCTCGGCACCGAGGGGCACAGCGAGTGGACCTTCCGCTCCGCCGAGACCCCGTCCGACCGGGTCACCTACCTGCCGATGCTCAACCTCGGCTTCGACCTGGACACCGACCTGAACGGCGACGTCCGCGCCGGGAGCCGCCTGCCCGTCGGGATCTTCGCGGAGTACGTGAAGGGCGCCACCGGCACCGGAACCCTCCGCACCGGCACCCTGGAGGTCTCCTACGACGAGGGGAGGACCTGGCGGAAGGTCGCCCTGAAGAAGGACCGGCGCGCCGCCTCCTGGACCGGCGAGCTGCGGATCCCGCGCGGCGCCGGCTCCGTCTCGCTGCGGGCCGGCGCGAGCGACGACCGGGGCGGCTCGGTCACGCAGGAGCTGATCCGGGCGGTGGGCGTGCGGTAACCGTCCGTACGGGAAGCGAGGCCGGGCTCCTCCGGCGGGGGAGGGGTCCGGCCCGTTTGCCGGGGGAGGGACCCGGCCCCTTCGCCGTCGAAGGAGCCCGGCCCTTCCCCGCTCAACCCGCCGTCGGCAGCGCCTTCTTCAAGACCTTCCCCATGTCGTTGCGGGGCAGCGCGTCCAGGTAGCGCACCGCCCGGGGCCGCTTGTGCGGGGCCAGGAGCCCGGCCACGTGGTCCGCGAGCTCCGTCTCCGCCGGCGGCACCGAGGCGTCCGCCGGCACCACCCAGGCCACGATCCGCTCGCCCAGGTCGGGGTCGGGCTCGCCGGTGACGGCCGCCTCCCGCACGCCCGGGTGGTCGAGGAGGGCGTTCTCGATCTCGCCCGCCCCGATCTTGTAGCCGCCGCTCTTGATCAGGTCGGTCGCCCGGCGGCCCACCAGGCGCACCGTCCCGTCCGCCTCCCGCACCGCCACGTCGCCGGTGCGGAACCAGTCCCCGTCGAAGGCCGCCGCCGTCGCCTCCGGACGGTTCAGATAGCCGGAGAACAGGTTCGGGCCGCGCACCTGCACCTCCCCGACCGTCTCCCCGTCGTACGCGCCGAGCACCGAGCCGTCCTCGTCCACGAGCCGCAGGTCCACGCCCGGCAGCGGGGTGCCGACCGTCCCCGGCCGGGGCTCCCCGCCCGGCCGCACGCTGGTGTTCATCAGGGTCTCGCTCATCCCGTACCGCTCCACGACCGTCCGGCCCGTCGCCGCCGCGATCCGCTCGTGGTCGTGGACCGGCAGCGCGGCGGAGCCCGAGACGAGCAGCCGCGCCCCGGCCAGCGCCCGGACCAGCTCCTCGTCGTGGGAGAGGGCGTCCGCGAGCCGGTGGTACATGGTCGGCACCCCGAACAGCACCGTGCCGCCCCCGGCGCCCAGCTCCCGCGCCACGCCCTCCACCGAGAACGCGCCCAGGTGCCGGACCTCGCCGCCGCGCCGCAGCGGGCCCAGGATCCCGAGGACGAGCCCGTGGACGTGGAACAGCGGCAGTGCGTGCACGAGGACGTCGTCGGAGGTCCAGGCCCAGGCCTCGGCGAGCGCGTCGAGCGACGCGGCGACCGCCCGGCGGGAGAGCAGGACGCCCTTCGGCGGGCCGGTGGTGCCGGAGGTGTAGACGATCAGGGCGGGGGACTCGGGGTCGGTCCCCCCGTCCCCCTCCTCGGGGGCGGGGCCCGTCGCGTCGAGCTCCACGTCGATCCGGGGAAGCCCCGCGAGCCCCGCCGGCAGGACGTCCTCCGGGCCCGCGAGCACCGCGCCGGGCGCGCTGTCCCCGAGGATGTGCGCCAGCTCCCGTTCGCCCGTGCGCGGATTGAGCGGTACGGCGGGGACGCCCGCGAGGAGGGCGGCGACCACCGCGACCGCCGTGCGCGCGGTCGGCGTCGCCCAGACGGCCACCCGCTCCACGCCGTCGAGCCGGGCGGCCAGGGCGCCGGCGGTCCGGGCCAGCTCCCCGTACGTCAGCGAGTCCGCGCCGCAGCGCAGCGCGGGCCGGTCGGAACGGGCAGCGACGGCGGGAAAGAGAGCGCTCACCGGTCGTCCTCCTCGGATCGGGGGCGAGGCGGTCTCGCCGGGTCACCGGGAGGCATTCTGCCGCCCGCCGGGGTGCCGGCCGGGGCCGCCCCAGGGTTTCCCCAGGGTTCCCCGAGGCCCTTCCGAGGTCTCCCGGGCCCTTTCCCGGCGTCTTCCCGGTCCCTTCCCGGCGTCTTCCTGGTCCCTTCCCGGTCCCTCCCGGGGCCTGCCAGGTTCCTCCCGGTCTCTCCCCGGAACCTTCCCGGCCCTTCCCGGGCGTCGTCTTCCCGGTGTCCTCCCGGTGTCTTCTCAGGAGCGGCCCGCCGTCGCCCTCGCCGGCTCGGGCTCCGGCTCCTCGCCGCCCGGACGGAGCACGCGCATCCGCCCGTACGCGTACACGCAGCCCGCGAGCGCCAGGTCGGAGAGGAGCATGAAGCCGATCGAGTACGAGTCCTTGGCGCTGTAGATCGCGCCCATCACCAGCGGCGGCAGGAAGCCGCCCAGGCCGCCCATCGCGCCGACGATGCCGGTCACGCTGCCGACCTTGGCCTGCGGGGTGACCTGGGAGACCAGGGCGAAGACCGAACCGCTCGACGTGCCGAGCCCGGCCGCCATCACCAGGAGGGCGATCGTGCCGCCCGGGTACAGCGGCGGGTCGAAGGCCTGGACGATCGCGAACAGGGCGGCCGTGCCGAGCGCGGCGGCCGTCACGAGCGCCGGGTGGAACCGGTCCGAGAGCCAGCCGCCGATCGGCCGGAAGACGACGGTGACCAGGGCGAAGCCGGCGGCCTTGGTGCCCGCGTCCGTCGGGTCCAGCTCGTACCAGGTCTTCAGGTACGTCGGCAGGTAGACGCCGAACGCGACGATGCCGCCGAAGCCGATCGCGTACAGCGCCGACAGCTCCCACGTCACCCGCAGCCGCGCCGCCGAGCCCAGCCGGGTCGCGAGCGACGCGGTGGGCACGGGCCGGTCGGGCCGGTCGGTGATGAGGAAGAAGGCGAGCACCGCGTACACGGCGAGCGCGATCGCCACCACGAGGAACGGCAGGTTCTCGCCGTGCTTCGCGATCCGGGGCGTGAAGTAGCCGGAGAGCGCCACACCGCCCATGCCCATGCCGAACACGCCGAGCGCCAGACCGCGCTTGGCGGGCGGGAACCAGGAGTTGACCAGCGGGATGCCGATCGCGAACGTGGTGCCGCCCAGGCCGAGCAGGAAGCCGACGACCAGCATCAGGCCGTAGCTGTCCTTGACCACGGTCAGGAGCAGCACGGGGACGATCGTCAGCGCCGAGAACAGCGGGAACATCGTCTTCGCCCCGTACCGGTCCGTCAGCGCGCCGGCCGGGACGCGGCCGATCGAGCCGACCAGGACGGGCACCGCGACGAGCAGCGACTGCTGGAAGGAGCTGAGGCCGAGCCGGTCGCCGTACCAGCTCGCGAGCGGTGCGATCAGGTTCCACGCCCAGAAGGTGAGCGTGAAGCCGATGGTGGCCATCACCAGGTTGCGGTAGGCCGCCGAGGTCGGGGGCTTGGTGTCGGTGTCCACCCCTCCAGTCAAGATCCGGCCCGGGGGCACGGCGCGCGGTGCTGCTCCGTACGGGGCCGTACGAACTCGCACGAGGTCCGTACGAGCCCGTACGGGGAGGTCCCCGGGCCGTCTCGGGTCCGTCTCAGGGCCAGGTCACCACGGTCGGCGGGGTCCCGTCGTCCTCGATCCGCAGCCGGACGCCCCCGTCCCCGGCCGTCACCCCGACGCTGATCGCGCCGACGCCGGACCGCCGGTGCGCCGCCGCGAGCGCCCCGCGCAGCGCGCCGAGGAGCCTGCGCTCCGTCTCCTCGTCGACGAGGGCGTCGACCGCGCCGGAGAAGTGCACGGACGGCTGGAAGCCGAGCAGGGCCGCCGCCCCGCCGGTCTCGCGCAGCACCCGGCCCCGGAAGGTCGTCGGCGCGTCCGCCGGCGGCTGCTGGAGGGCGAAGATGGCCGTGCGGACCTCCTGGATCGTGGAGTCCAGCTCGTCCACCGCCCGGCCGAGCAGCGCCTTCTCCTCGGAGGGGTCCGCCGCCCGCCGCCGGGTCGACTCCAGCATCATCTCCGTGGCGAACAGGCGCTGGACGACCAGGTCGTGCAGGTCCCGGGCGATCCGGTCCCGGTCCTCGTACACCGCGAGCCGTTCCCGGTCGTGGCGCGCGTCCGCGAGGACGAGCGCGAGCGCCGCCTGCGAGGCGAACTGCGAGGCGAGCAGCCGGTCCACCGCCGAGTACGGCGGGTCGCCGCGCCGCCGGGGGAGGGCGAGGGTGCCGATCAGCTTCCCGCCGCTCCGCAGCGGCAGCATCATCGACGGGCCGAAGCGGGACCGGACGTGGGTGGTCATCCGCGGGTCGGTCGCCGAGTCCTCGACGAAGACGGGCTCCCCGCCGAGGAGCTGGACGAGCACCGGGGAGCCGGGCGCGATCGTCGTGCCGATCAGGTCGCCCGGGTCGTCCGGGGTCGAGGCGGCGACGATCTCCATCCCGCCCTCCGGGGTGGGCTGGAGGACCACCCCGGCCGAGGCGCCGGCCAGGACGCGGGCCCGCTCGGCGACGGTCGTCAGGGCGTTCTCGGCGGACGCGCCGGTGAGCAGGGCCGTGGTCACCGCGGCGGCGCCCTCGATCCAGCGCTCCCGCTGCCGGGCCGTCTCGTACAGGCGGGCGTTGCCGATGGCGATCCCGGCCTGCGAGGCGAGGACCCGGAGGAGCGCGAGGTCCTCCTCGGTGAAGCGGCCCGCGCGCTTCTCGGTGAGGTAGAGGTTGCCGAAGACCTCGGTGTGGACCCTGATGGGGACGCCCAGGAAGGTGCGCATCTCCGGGTGCCCCCCGGGCACGCCGGCGGAGCGCGGATCGGCCGTCAGGTCGTCGAGCAGCAGCGGCCGGGGGTCCCGGACCAGGGCGCCGGTGAGACCGGTGCGGCCGTCGGGGAGGCGGCCGCACCGCCGCCGCTCCTCCTCCGTCATGCCGGCGGTGAAGAGCTCGGTGAGCCGGTGGCGCTCGGGGTCGACGACCCCGAGCGCGCCGTAGCGGGCGCCGGTCAGCTCGGTGGCGGAGTCCACGACGTGCTGGAGCGTGGCGCGCAGTTCGAGGTCCGTACCGACGCAGAGGACCGCTTCGAGCAGCAGGGGGAGGCGGGAAGGGGTTCCGTCCGGCTGCCCGGAGGGGGCCTCGGCGCGCTTCCCCGAGGGGTCTCCGGTCCGTTCCCCGGAGGCTCCTTCGTCCCTGTCCTCGTCCATGAGCGTCATGGTCTCATCGGCGGACGAAGGGGACTTTCGGGGCGCTCCGCGTGCGGCCGGGGCTCACACCTCTTCCTTCTCCTCGTCGTCGGCGAAGGGGTCCCGCACCGACAGCGGGTCCAGGACCATCGGCTCGACCTTGCCCTCCAGCATCGCGCCGAGGCCCAGGACGGCGCACACGTCCGGCCGTTCGGCGATGTGCACCGGCATCCCGGTCGCCTCGCGCAGCATCTGGTCGAGGCCCGGCAGCAGCGCGGAGCCGCCGACCATCATGATCCCCCGGTCCGCGAGGTCGGCCACCAGGTCCGGCGGGCAGTCCCGCAGCACCTTGCCGATGCCGTCGAGGACCGCCGTCAGCGGGGTGTGGATGGCCTCCCGCACGGCGGCGGTGTCGACGGTCACCGAACGGGCCAGGCCCGTGGCGACGTCCCGGCCGTGGATCTCGGTCCAGGCCGGTCCCTGGAGCGTCAGGCCGTTGCCGCTGAGGGCCAGTTGCAGCGGGCGCACCGACTGGCTCGGCAGCATCAGCTCGTGGTGGTGGCGCAGGTGCTGGATGATCGCGTGGTCGATGGCGTCGCCGCCGATCGGCATCCGCTCCGCCGTGACGATCGCGCCGAGCGAGAGCACCGCGACCTGCGTGGTCGCCGCCCCGCAGACCATGATCATGGTCGCGGTCGGCTGCTCGACGGGCAGTCCGCAGCCCACGGCCGCCGCGATCAGGGTGTCGACCAGCTCGACCCGGCGCGCCCCGAGCCCCACGAGGGTCTCCACGGTGGCGCGCTGTGCCAGCGGGTCGCTGCCGTGCGGGGTGCACGCGGCGGCGCGCAGCCGGGGCTTGCGGCGCAGCTGCCGGCGCAGCTTCTCGCCCAGGAGGTGGCGGAGCATCCGCTGCGCCATCTCGATGTCGACGACCGTGCCGCCCGAGACCGGGCGCACGACCCGGATGTAGTCGGGGGTGCGGCCGGTCATCTTCTCGGCCAGCTCGCCCACGGCGATCAGCGCGCCGGTACGGGTGTTGACGGCGGCGACGCTCGGCTCGTCGACGACGAGTCCGGCGCCCTTGACGAAGACCCGGGTGCGGGAGGCACCCAGGTCGACGGCGACATGGCAGCGGCGCAGCTGCTCAAGGCTGACGGTCATGGCGGATCCTCCGGGGTGCGGTGCCGGCACGTGCGAGGTGGTGCGCGGTCCTCCTCGCATCGTCCGGCCGTCCGGCCCCGTGCGCGCGCTGGGCTGCGCCGGCCGGGGGCCGGGAGGGGGCTTCGGGGGCGGTCGGGGCGATTCCCGTGGCGGGCGCGCCAGTGGCCGGGGCGGTTCCGGGGAGCGCACCCGTGTGCGGCCGGGGCGGCTTCGGGAGCGGGTTCGTGAACGGTCGGGGCGGGCTCGCGCGTGGCCGGAGCGATTCCCGTGGCGGACCCGCGAGTGGCCGGGGCCGCCTCGGAAGCGGTTCCTCCGCTGCCGGTCGAACCCTCCGGAGCCGGTCGGCTCCGGAGGGTTCGGAGTGATCCGGAGCCGATCCTTCCCGAAGCGGGAGAATCGCGACGCACCGCCGTCGACCTGCGGTTTCCTCACAGGATCCTCACGTCCGTGCCTATCTGGCGGAGCGCCGGGCCGCATAGCCTGCGGGCCCCATGGACTACTGCCACGCGTGCCGGCGGCATCTCAACGGGGCCCTCGCCTGCGCAGGGTGCGGGACCCCCGTGGAGGAGCTGCGGTACGAGACCCCCCGCACCAGCGCCCCCGGGCAGGGACCGGCCACGACCCCGGCTCCGGCTCCCGCCCCGGGCGCGGCTCCCGAGCACGTCTACGAACTGGACGTCGTCGAGCCGCCCCGTCCGCCCGCCGGCGGCGGCCGCTGCGCCGCCCGCACCGCCGCGCGGGGCCGTTCCGCGCGCCGGGGGAAGCGGTCGCGGACGCGCCGGGGCCGTACCGTCCTGCTGGGGACGGTCGGACTGGTGCTCGCGGCCGGCGCGCTGAGCATGGCGGGGCTGGCCCTGGAGGAGCCGCCGCGGGGCGGTGCCGCCACGGCCGTCCAGGAGCTGGAGGTCACCGAGGTCCCGCTGCCGCCCGACCCCGTCGAGAGCACCGGGGCGCCGGACGACTCCGGCCCGGCCCCGGTGACGGGCGCGCCGGACTCCGCCTCCACCCGCCCCCACCGGGTCTCCGCGGACTCCACGGCCGGAGCGGGCAGGGGATCCGGCACGGGTGCCGGTACGGGCGCCGGTACGGGACCGGGTGTCGGCGAGGAGCCGGGCGGCGGCTCCGGCACGGCGCCCGGCGAAGGACCCGGCGGCTCGGGCACCGGCGGCTCCGGTCCCGGCCCGGCCGCGGGTCAGGGCGGCGGCGGCGCCCCGGGGCAGTCGCCGGACGTCACGTCCTCCGCCTCCCCCTCCGGCCCGCCCGGCGCGACCCCGTCCGCGGGCGACCCGACGTCCTCCGGCCCCGGAGGGCCCGGGAGTCCGGGGAAGCCCGGCCGGCCCACGCCCCCGGCCACCGGGCCCGCGCCGACCACGGCTCCGACGCCGGAACCGACGCCGACCTGCACCCGCTTCCTCTGGTGGTGCGTGTAGGGGCCCGGAGGCCTACCCGGGTGCGAGCCCTACGCCGGGACCTCGCCCAGCATCCGCTTCAGCAGGTCCCGCAGCAGGGCCCGCTCGACCTCGGTCAGCTCGCCGAGCGGCTCGCGCGCGAAGTCGAGCGACTCGCGCAGCCGGCGGGCGACGGTCCGGCCCTCGTCCGTGGGGACGGCCAGCTTGACCCGCCGGTCGTCCGGGGCGGGGCGGCGCTCCACGAGGCCGCGCGCCTCCAGGCGGTCGACTATCCCGGTGATGTTGGACGGCTCGCACTTCAGTTTCTGGGCGATGCGGCGCATCGGCAGCGGTTCGAGCGAGAGCAGGCCGAGGACCCGGGCCTGGGCGCCGGTCAGCGCGTGCTGGGCGGCCGCCTGCTCGTACTCCTCGTAGTAACGCGCCACGACCGTGCCGATCAGCTCGACGACTTCGAGGGTGAGGGGGTCCGTGCGTGAGGTGGCCATGGGTCCCATCCTACCCGGATACTTGACAACATGAAATATCAAGGAGCATGGTTGTTTCAGGCAGTGAACCTTTGTTGATCTGAAGCTTTTCTGGAGGCCGTGCCCATGTCCGCTCTTCCCGCGTCCAGCCGTGAGTGGCACCTCGTCGCCCGCCCGCACGGCTGGCCCGTCCCCGCGGACTTCGCCCTGCGCGAGACCCCGGTCGCCGAGCCCGCCGAAGGCCGGATCCTGGTGCGCAACAAGCACTTCTCCGTCGACCCGTACATGCGCGGCCGGATGAACGACGTGAAGTCGTACGTCCCGCCGTTCAAGCTCGACCACCCCATGGACGGCGGCGCGGTCGGCGAGGTCGTCGCGTCGAACGCCGAGGGCTTCGCCGTCGGCGACCACGTGCTGCACGGCCTCGGCTGGCGCGAGTACGCCGACGTGCCCGCCAAGCACGCGACCAAGGTCGACCCGGACCTCGCGCCCCTCTCCGCCTACCTCGGCGTGCTCGGCATGACCGGCCTCACGGCCTACGCCGGCCTCTTCGAGGTCGCCTCCTTCAAGGAGGGCGACGCCGTCTTCGTCTCCGGCGCGGCCGGCGCCGTCGGCAGCCAGGTCGGCCAGATGGCCCGGCTCAAGGGCGCCTCCCGGGTCATCGGCTCGGCCGGCTCCGACGAGAAGGTCAAGTGGCTGGTCGAGGAGCTCGGCTTCGACGCCGCGTTCAACTACAAGAACGGCCCGGTGAGGGACCAGCTCCGGGAGGCCGCCCCGGACGGCATCGACGTCTACTTCGACAACGTCGGCGGGGACCACCTCGAAGCCGCGATCTCCTCGCTCAAGGTGCACGGCCGCGCCACCATCTGCGGCATGATCGCCCAGTACAACGACACCGAGCCGACCCCCGGCCCGCGCAACATGGCGCAGATCATCGGCAAGCGGCTCCGCCTCCAGGGCGTCCTCGTCGGCGACCACTACGACCTCCAGGGGCAGTTCGTCCGCGAGGTCGGCGGCTGGCTCGCCGCCGGCGAGCTCAAGCACCGCGAGACCTTCGCCGAGGGCATCGAGAACGGCGTGGACGCCTTCCTCGGGATGCTGCGCGGCGACAACACCGGGAAGATGATCGTCACGGTGTGACCCGCTAGGCTTCCCCCAGCCGTCGCGATCGTGGGCGCGAGTCGCGGCGAACCGCAGAAGGAAGTACCCAGCATGTCCATCCAGCACTCCGACGTCCTCTACACCGCGGTCGCCACCGCCGAGAACGGGCGTGACGGACGCGTCGCCACCGACGACGGCAAGCTCGACGTCGTCGTCAACCCGCCCAAGGCCATGGGCGGCTCCGGCGAGGGCACCAACCCCGAGCAGCTCTTCGCGGCCGGCTACAGCGCCTGCTTCCAGGGCGCCCTCGGGGTCGTCGCCCGCAACGAGAACGCCGACGTCTCCGGCTCGACGGTCACCGCTGAGGTCGGCATCGGCAAGAACGACGACGGCTTCGGCATCATCGTCAAGATCTCGGCGACCATCCCGAACGTGGACGCCGAGACCGCCAAGAGCCTCATCGAGAAGGCCCACCAGGTCTGCCCGTACTCCAAGGCGACCCGCGGCAACATCACGGTGGAGCTCGCGGTCTGACCCGGACGCGCACCGTCGTACGAGGACCGCACCCCGGCCGGCCCGGGGTGCGGTCCTCGCCGCGTCGGGGGGTGGACCCCGGCCGGAAACGGGTCCCGGCCGGAGACCGGATCCCGGCCGGCAACAGGCCCCGGCCGGAGACCGGATCCCGGCGGGTGGCGGCCTCCGGCCGGAAACGGGCCCCCGAACGCCCCCGATAGGGTGACCCCCATGCGTGATCTCGGGGTGGGTTTCGGTTACCTGGTCAAGGGCCAGAAGTGGGTGGCCAAGCACGGACGCTGGTTCGGATTCGGGCTGCTGCCCGGACTCGTGACCCTCGTCCTCTACGCGGGCGCCCTCGTCGGACTCGGCTACGGCGCCGACGACCTGGCCGCCTGGGCGACCCCGTTCGCCGACGACTGGACCTCGCCCTGGCTCGACGTCCTGCGCGGCACCCTCACGGCCCTCGTCTTCGTCTTCGGCCTCTTCCTCGCCGTCATCACCTTCACCGCCGTCACCCTCCTCGTCGGCCAGCCCTTCTACGAGTCGCTCTCCGAGGCGGTCGACCGCAGCGAGGGCGGCGAGGTGCCCGAGTCCGGGCTCCCGCTCTGGCGCGAGCTGTGGATCTCGGCCCGGGACAGCCTGCGGATCCTGCTGCGGGTCGCGTTCTACGGCGTCCTGCTCTTCGCCTGCGGCTTCATCCCGGTGGTCGGCCAGACCGTCGTCCCCGCCGTCGGCTTCTGCGTCTCCGGCTTCTTCCTCACCGAGGAGCTGACCTCCGTCGCCCTCCAGCGCCGGGGCGTCGAGTTCAAGGAGCGGCTGCGGCTGCTGCGCGGACGCCGGTCCGCCGTCCTGGGCTTCGGAGTCCCGCTGACCCTCGCCTTCCTCGTGCCCGTCGTCGCCGTCTTCCTGATGCCGGGCGCGGTCGCCGGCGCCACCCTGATGGCCCGCGACCTGCGCGGCGAGGACGGCGACGCGGACCGGGACGACGATTCCCCGGAGAACGGGCGGCACGACGGCAACCTTCCTCCGTCCGGCGGCGACCAGGGGGTGCACCACCTCCCCCACTGACGAAGGAGCACGATGACCTCCCACCAGCGGAAGACCGGCCGCCGCCGCGCCCTCATCGGCGGACTGAGCGCCCTCGGCATCACCGGCGCCGCCGTCGTCACGAGCACCCTGCTCGCCCCTGCCGGCGCGGCGACGGGCTCCTGGCCCCGGGCCGAGGGCAGTACGCCGGTCGCCGGCACCATCGAGGTCTCGGGCACGTACGACGGCGGGCTCAAGCGCTTCCACGGCACCGGCGCCCTCGGCTCGGACGGCCAGGACGAGAGCCAGAAGCCGGTCTTCGTCCTGAAGGACGGCGCGGTCCTCAAGAACGTGATCATCGGGACCCCCGCCGCCGACGGCGTCCACTGCCTGGGCAGTTGCACCCTCCGGAACGTCTGGTGGGAGAACGTCGGCGAGGACGCCGCCACCTTCAAGGGCACCTCGGCCACGTCCGTGTACACCGTCCACGGCGGCGGCGCCAAGGGTGCCTCCGACAAGGTCTTCCAGTTCAACGGCGCGGGCAAGCTGGTCGTGACCAGGTTCCAGGTCTCCGACTTCGGCAAGCTCGTCCGCTCCTGCGGCAACTGCGAGAAGCAGTACGCCCGCACGATCATCCTCAACGACGTCGACGTCACCGCCCCCGGCAAGGCGATCGTCGGAGTCAACGCCAACTACGGCGACACCGCCGCCCTGCGGAACGTACGGATCCACGGCGACGCCAAGAAGAAGATCGAGCCGTGCACCCGCTTCACCGGCAACAACGCCGGCAAGGAGCCCAAGGCGATCGGCACCGGCCCGTACGGCACCACCTGCCGCTACTCGCCCGGGGACCTCTCCTACGAGTGATCCCGGGGGCCGTCGCGAGTGACCCCGAGACCCACCGCGCACGACCCCGGCCCCCGCCACGCGTGACTCCGAAAGCCGCCACGCGTGACCCCGGGGGCCGCCCCTACGCGCGGCCCTCCCCGGGAAGGTCCTCCAGGGCCGGGTGCAGCTCCGGCCGGGCCTCCCACCACTCCCGGTGGAAGGCGTTCGTGCCCACGTTCGCCACGTAGGCCCCGGCCGCCGCCCGGTACAGCAGCTCCGCGTGCCGGGCGGGCACCGCCGACCTGTTCCAGGCCAGCCGGATCCGCCCGGCCACCGGATCGCCCTCCAGCGGGCGCAGCACCGTCCCCGCGGCCGGCGGCGCCGTCGGCTGGCTCAGCGAGATCGCCCGGCCCGCCGCGATCAGGTCGTAGTGCATCTTGCGGTCGGCCACCCGGTGCCGGAGCAGGGGAGCGAACCCGGCCCGCGCACAGGCCGCGGCCAGCGCCTCCGGACCGCCGTCGTCGTCCTCCACCAGCGTCATCCAGGACTCGCCCGCCAGCTCCGCGAGCGCGATCCGCTCCTTCGCGGCCAGCGGGTGCCCCGCCGAAAGGCGCACGCAGAACGGCTCCTTGGGGACCAGCGTCCGGGCCGTCACGCCCTCCGGCAGCGGCACCTCGTGGTCGTTGACCTCGCCGTACAGCACGGCGTCGTACCGGCCCGCGCCGAGCTGCCGGGTCAGCGTGGTCACCGAGTGTTCCACGGTCACCGCGATCTCCCGCCCCGCCAGGACCTCTTCGAGCCGCTCCATCAGCCGGTCCACCAGGACGAGCAGGATGCAGCCGAGCCGCAGCGGGGCGTCCGGCGCGACGGCCCGCGCACCGGCCGCCAGCGCGTCCATCTCGCCCAGGACCAGCCGCGCCTTGGCGAGGACGAACTCACCGAGCGGCGTGGGCTCCACACCGCTGCGGCCGCGCAGGAACAGCTCCCCGCCCGCGACCCGCTCGATCCGCCGCAACTGCGCCGAAAGGGCCGGCTGCGAGACCCCGAGACGCACCGCCGCGCGCCCCAGACTGCCCGCCTCCGCTATCCGGCAGACGGCCTCCAGATGCCTCAACTCCAGCTGCATTTCAGCAGCGTACGCAGCACCGCGCGGCCGCACCATAACCCGCGTCTTATGCCGCATGGGATGTCCCGGACCGGCCGTGTCCACGCCCATACTCGGCGCGACGATCCGACTTCCCCACTCCGGATCCACACCCCGACCCCCACTCCGGATCCACACCCCGGATCCCCACCCCGGTCCCACACCCCGACCCCCACTCCGGATCCCGCACCCCGGACCACCGGCCCGACCCCACACACCGGACCACCGGCCCGGAATCCCCACCCCGGATCCCCCACCCCGAACGGAGCACCCGTGCACCCCTTCAGACTCACGGCGGCCGTGGCCGCCCTGGCGCTCTCGGCGAGCCTCGCGACCGCCCTCGCCGGCCCCGCCACCGCCGCTCCGCAGGCCCCGTCCGGACCGCAGGCCCAGCCCGTACCGCCCGGACACGGCCGGTCCCTCGCCCTGGCCGCCGCCGACACCGCCGCCGAGAGCGGCCTCGACGAACTGCGGCACGACGCCGGCGAGGAGCTCGTCCGCACCTCCGTCACCCCCTGGGCGAACGGCCTGTACTACGCCGCCTACGAGCGCACCTACAAGGGCCTCCCGGTCGCCGGCGGCGGCGACGCGGTCGTCCTCACCGACTCCACGGGCACGGTCCGCGAGGTCACCGGCGCCAAGGCCCCCGCGATCCGGCTCGCCACCACCACCGCCAAGGTCCCCGCCGCCGCGGCGCTCGCCACCGCCCGCGGGCAGCTCGCCTCCGTCGAGTCCGCGAGCACCCCCGAACTGACCGTGCTCCTCAAGGCCGGCAAGCCCGTCCTGACCTGGCACACCCTGGTCGTCGGCCGGACCGCGAAGGGCGCCCCCAGCTCGCTCGACACCCACGTCGACGCGCGCACCGGGGCCGTCGCGCGGTCGACCGAGAAGATCCTGCACGCCGACGGCCGCGGCTACCACAACGGCAACGTCACCATCGACACCGCCGCGAACTCCATGACCGACACCACCCGCGGCTCCTTCAAGTGCGGCGGCCAGAACGGCAGCGCCTACACCGGCACTCCGCCCTGGGGCAACAACGGCGCCAACGACCTGGTGACCGCCTGCGTCGACATCATGTACGCGGCGCAGAAGGAACACTCCATGCTCAAGGAGTGGTTCGGCTACAACGGCCAGAACGGACAGGGCGGCATGGTCCCGGCCCGCGCCGGGCTGAGCGAGGTCAACGCCTACTACGACGGCACGAAGACCACCTACGGCCGCAACCGGAACGGCACCAACCAGCTCACCGGCATCGACGTCGTGGCCCACGAGTACGGCCACGAGATATTCGACCGGACCCCGGGCAGCGCCGGCTCCTCCAACGAGAACGGCGGCCTCAACGAGTCCACCGGCGACATCTTCGGCGCGCTCACCGAGCACTACGCCGACAACCCGAACGACACCCCGGACTACACGGTCGGCGAGGAGCTGAACTTCACCGGCAACAACCAGCCGATCCGCAACATGTACAACCCGTCGCTGATCAACAACGACCCCAACTGCTACCCGCAGCTCACCTCGGGCACCGAGGTGCACGCGGCGGCCGGCCCGCAGAACCACTGGTTCTACCTGCTCGCCGAGGGCTCCAACCCGGGCGGCGGCAAGCCCAGCAGCCCCATATGTTCCGGCGGCCCCTCCTCCGTGACCGGCATCGGCATCCAGAAGGCCGGCAAGGTCTTCATGGGCGCCCTGCTCATGAAGACCTCCTCCTGGAACCACCTCGCCGCCCGCAGGGCGACCCTGACCAGCGCCAAGAACACCTACGGCAGCGCCGAGTGCAACGCGGTGAAGGCGGCCTGGAACGCGGTCGGCGTCCCCGCCCAGTCCGGTGAGACCGACTGCGGCGGCTCCACCACCCCGGACTTCTCGCTCGCTCTGAACCCGTCCTCGGGCTCGGTCCAGGCCGGCGCCTCCGTCACCTCCACGGTCAACACCAGCACCGTCGGCGGCAACGCGCAGACCGTCCAGCTCTCCGCGAGCGGCGCCCCGAACGGCGTCACCGTCTCCTTCAGCCCCTCCTCGGTGACCTCCGGCAACTCCGCCACGATGACGGTCCAGGTCGCGGCGGGCACCGCCAATGGCACGTACCCGATCACCGTCACCGGTACGGGCTCCGCCACCCACACCGTCACCTACCAGCTGTCGGTCGGCTCGACGACCCCGCCCACCGGCTGCGCCAACGCCCAGCGCACCTACCAGGGCAGCCTGACGTCCGGCCAGACCGCGGTCCAGCCCGACGGCTCGTACTACTACGCGGCGACGTCCGGCACCCACACGGGCTGCCTGCGCGGCCCGGCCGGCCAGGACTACGACCTGTACCTCCAGAAGTGGAACGGGTACGGCTGGACCGACGTGGCCGTGGGCGGCACGGCGACCGCCGACGAGAACACCAGCTACAACGGCACCGCCGGCTACTACCGGTACGTGGTCCACGCGTACAGCGGCTCCGGTGCCTACACGCTGGGTCTGAGCGCCCCGTAGCGGGCCGGGGGTCCCGTCACGGGGTCCCGCGCCGGGCGGCCGACCCGACGGCCGCCCGGCGTCCGCGCGCGCCCGGGACCCACAAGACCTGCCCGACCTCCCGGACCTCCCGGACCTCTCAGAAGACCTCCCGGACCTCTCAGAAGACCTCTCGGACCTCCCCGCCCTCTCAGAAGACCTCCCCGACCTCCCCGCCCCCTCAGAAGACCTCCCGGACCTCCCCGACCCCGGCGAGGACGAAGCCCGGCCGGTCCGGGCCCGCGTCCGCCAGCCGCTCCCCGTCCGGCCCCCAGACCCCGGCGCCGCCCTGTCCCACCCCGTCCTCGTTGCTCCCGAGGACGTTGCCGAGCACCACGTACAGGCCGAAGTCCCGCGCCCGCACCGGGTACACCTCGGTGAACGAGTCGTTGCCGGCGGTCAGCACCGAACTCGCCAGGTACACCGCGCAGCCGTCGGCCGCGGCCCGCTCGGCGAGCTCCGGGAAGCGGTTGTCGTAGCAGGTGGCCGTCGCGAACCGGACCCCGTCGAGCGCGAACCGCCCGTCCGCCGTCCCCGGCGCGAACACCTCCCGCTCGACGCCGTACAGGTGCCGCTTGTCGTAGCGGGCGAGGAGCCCGCCGTCCGGGCCGATCACCAGCGAGGTGATGCCGGGCCGCCCGTCGGCCGTCCGCACCGGCCCGTTGACCACGGCCGCCGCCGACACCGCGCGGCACGCCTCCCGCACGGGGGCGAGCCGGGGGTCGTCCTCGGCGAGGACCAGACCGGGGGAGTCCCGTATCAGCGCGGGCTCGTACCCGCTCAGACAGAGCTCGGCGAAGACGACCACGCGGGCCCCCGCCTCCCCGGCCTCCCGGACCAGGCCGGCGACGGTGCGCACGTTGGCGTCGATGTCCCCGGCGACCGGGGCGAACTGGGTGGCTGCGACGATCATGACCTCATCATCCCGCCCGTGGTCCGGTACGGGTCACGAAGGGCCGCGACGGGCTACGAGGGGTTCCCGCCGCCGTACAGCAGCCGTACGAAGTCCCGGAAGGCGCCGGGCATGTCGACCGCCGACGGGTCCAGGAGCCACTGGTACTGGAGGCCGTCCATCACCGCCGTGAGCAGCGGCGCCGCGCGCTCCGGGGTGAGGCCGCCGGGCAGCCGCTCGCCGAACTCCAGGCGCAGCACCTCCGCCATGTGCGCCCGCACCTGGGCGTACCGCTCGGTGAAGAACTCCCGCGCCGGATGTCCGTCCGTGACGCTCTCGCCGAGCAGCGCGGAGAAGGTCTGCACGATCCCGGGGCGCATCGCGTTGTACTCCACGAGGGAGTCGACCAGGTCGAGGCGCCATCCCTCGCGCCCCCCGCCGCCGCTCGTGTCCCAGTGGTCCCGCTCTTCCAGAACCGCGACGAGCAGGGCCTCCTTGGTCGGGAAGTAGTGCAGCAGTCCCTGCTGGGTCAGTCCGACGCGCTCGGCGACGGCGGCGAGCGTGGCGCCCCGGTAGCCGCGCTCGGCGATCACTTCGAGGGCGGCGCGCACGATGACCGCGCGCCGCTCCTCGCTCCTGGCCCGCACCATCCCCGGGGCTCCCTTCCGAAAGTCCGTCCGGACAGGACCGTACCTCTTCATACAAGTAACAGAATCATCACATCACCTACCTCCCTACAGGGAAACCGGTGCACGATGGGGCCATCGGCACGTCGACGAGGAGGTACGGCCATGGCGGAGAGCGGCGCGGACGCGGGCACGGCGGGGGAGGCCGCCCGGGAGGCGGTCGTCGAGGCGGCCCTCGGCAGGCTCGACCTGGACGCCAAGGCCCGGCTGCTCGGCGGCCGGGACATGTGGAGCCTGCACCCCCTGCCCGAGATCGGCCTCGCGTCCCTGGTCATGTCCGACGGCCCCGTCGGCGTCCGGGGCGTCCGCTGGACCGCCGACGACCCCTCCGTCGCCCTGCCCTCCCCGACCGCGCTCGCCGCCGCCTGGGACCCCGCCCTCGCCCGCCGGGCCGGCCGGCTCCTCGCCCAGGAGGCCCGCCGCAAGGGCGTCCACGTCCTGCTCGCCCCCACCGTCAACCTGCACCGCAGCCCCCTCGGCGGCCGCCACTTCGAGGCCTGCTCCGAGGACCCCCTCCTCACCGGCGCGATCGGCACCGGCTACGTCCTGGGCGTCCAGGACGGCGGGGTCGGCACCACCGTCAAGCACTTCGTCGCCAACGACGCCGAGACCGACCGCTTCACCGTCGACAACCGCGTCGCGCCCCGCCCGCTCCGCGAGCTCTACCTCGCCCCCTTCGAGGCCATCGTCAAGAACGCCCGCCCCTGGGGCATCATGACCGCGTACAACCAGGTCAACGGCGTGACCATGACCGAACACCACGAGCTGGTGAACGAGGTCCTGCGCGGCGAATGGGGCTTCGACGGCCTCAACGTCTCCGACTGGACGGCCGCCCGCTCCACCGCCGGCGCCCTCCGGGGCGGCCTCGACGTCGCCATGCCCGGACCGGCCACCGTCTACGGCGAGCCCCTCGCCGCCGCCGTACGCGCCGGGGAGGTGGAGGAGTCCGCCGTCGACACCGCCGTCCGCCGCGTCCTGCGGCTCGCCGCCCGCGTCGGCGCCCTCGAAGGCGCCCCGCCGGCCGTCACCGAACCCCCGGCCCCGATCGACGGCGACGCCCTGGCCCGCGAGATCGCCCACCGCGGCTTCGTCCTCGTACGCAACGAGGCCGCCGTACGGGACGGGGACGCCGTACGCAACGAGGCCGCCGTACGGGACGGGGACGCCGTACGCAACGAGGCCGCCGTACGGGACGGGGACGCCGTACGCAACGAGGCCGCCGTACCG
>NZ_JBSHHY010000007.1:161710-271721 GCF_053618675.1 Streptomyces sp. NPDC055632
GTACGGGACGGGGATCCCGTCCTCCCCCTCGCCCCCGGCACCACCGTCGCCCTCTCCGGCGCCGCCGCCCGTGACGCCCGCGTCCTCGGCGGCGGCTCCGCCCAGGTCTTCCCCGACCACGTCGTCTCCCCGCTCGACGGCCTCGCCGCCGTCCTGCCCGAAGGGGCCCTGACGTACGCGGTCGGCGCCGACCCCAGCGACGAACCCGCCCCCGCCGGCAAGGGGTTCACCCTCCGCGCCCGCTGCCGCGACGCCGCCGGGAACCTGCTCGGCGAGGGCTCCCTGCCCACCGGCCAGGTCCAGTGGATCGGCGGCGACCTGCCCGACGGCGTCACCCACGAGGCCCTCGCCTCCGTCGAGGTCGTCGGCACCTTCACCCCGCGCGAGACCGGCGCGCACTCCTTCGGCACCCGGGGCCTCGGCGCCTTCGTCCTCGCCGTCGACGGCGAGACCGTCTTCGACGGCGTCCAGGCCATGGGCTCCGAGACCGACCCCTTCGAGGCCTTCTTCGGCTCCCCGGTCGAGCGCGCCGAGGTCCCGCTCACCGCCGGCGAGACCGTCGAGGTCTCCCTGCTCCACACCCTCGACGAGGAGTTCGCGGCCCCGCTGCCGGCCGTCGCCTTCTCCCTCGTCCACCTCGGTCCGCGCCGTGACCCCGACGAACTGATCGCCGAAGCCGTCGGGGCCGCCCGCGCCGCCGACACCGCCGTCGTGGTCGTCGCCACCACCGAACGCGTCGAGTCCGAGGGCTTCGACCGCGCGGACCTCAGGCTCCCCGGCCGCCAGGACGACCTCGTACGGGCCGTCGCCGCCGCCAACCCGAACACCGTGGTCGTGGTCAACGCCGGTTCCCCGGTCGAGATGCCCTGGCGCGAGGACGTGGCCGCGGTCCTGCTCGCCTGGTTCCCCGGCCAGGAGGGCGGCGCCGCCCTCGCCGACGTCCTCACCGGCGCCGAGGAGCCCGGCGGACGCCTCCCCACCACCTGGCCCGCCGTCCTCGCCGACGCCCCCGTCACCGACGTCGTCCCCGTCGACGGGCGACTCGACTACGCCGAGGGCCCCTTCATCGGCCACCGCGCCTGGGACCGGAGCGGGCGGACCCCCGCGTACGCCTTCGGCCACGGCCTCGGCTACACCACCTGGTCGTACGACTCCCTGGTCACGGGCCCGGACAGGGCTACCGTCCGGATCACCAACACCGGTGACCGGCCGGGCCGCGAGACCGTCCAGATCTATCTGGCGCCCGCGCCCTCCTCCGGCGTCCCCGAGCGCCCGGCCCGCCTCCTCGCCGGCTTCGCGAGCGTCGAGGCGGGCCCCGGGGAGACCGTCGAGACCGGGATCGCGCTGTCCCGCCGGGCCTTCGAGGTCTGGGACGAGGAGAAGGACGACTGGACCTTCGTTCCCGGGGCATACGAGGTCAGGGCCGCACACTCCCTCGACGACGTGCGCCTGACGGCCGTGCTGGAGATCGACTGACCTCCGGCGCGGGCCCCGGGACGGCCCCGGGGCGGGACCTGACACCCGCCCCGGGGCCCCTCACCCCGCCGTGATCCGCCGGTACGCCAGCTCCGCCAGCCGCGCCTGGCCGTCCCGGCTCGGATGGAACCAGTCCCAGGGGCTCAACTGGGCCCCGTCGAAGCGGAATCCGTGGACCGCCCCGCCGTCGTACCGGCAGCGCTCGTCCTTCGCACAGACCTCCGCCAGCACCTTGTTGTACGCCTCCACCCGCTCCGACACCGTCGTGCGCCGCCGCTCAGCCTCGGGCCCCAGGTTCGCCGCGTCCGCCAGCATCGAGCCGCAGATCCCCAGGTCCCAGATGCTCGCCGCGCCGCCGAGCCGGCCCGTCGACCACAGGTGCTTCAGGTCCGGCACGCTCGCCACGTACACCTGCGCCTCCGGCGCCGCCGCCCGCAGCCGGGCGAGCGCCGCCGCGAAGGAGGCGCGGAACTCCCCGACCGGGGTCATCAGGCCCGGGGTCGGCCGGCAGGCGTCGTTCGCACCCATCATCACCGTCACCAGCTCCGGCTTCCGGGCCGCCGCGGCGGTCATCTGCTCCGGGAGCTCCGCCATCCGCGCCCCCGTCCGCGCCAGGTTCCAGCTCCGGCCGGCCGCCTTCTCCGGGCCCAGGAGCCGCAGCGCCAGGCTGTTGACGGCCGCGTCCGTCCCGGTCGCCCAGGAGGCCTCGGGGCAGTCCGCCAGGAGCGAGCAGGCGTCGAAGGCGCGGGTGATGGAGTCGCCGACGGCGGCGAGGGAGGAGGGGGAGGCGTTCCAGGAGGAGGTGGGCGTCGGGCTCGGGGCCGGCGTGCTCCTGGCGGGGGCGGGCGGCTCGGAGGTCCCGGAGGAGCATCCGGCCAGCGCCCCGGCGCACAGCAGCGCCGCCGTCGCGGCGGCGACGGCGGTGCGGAATCGGCGTCGGCCGCGCATCCCCGGCCCCTCCTTCGGCGTCCTCGCGGGTGAAAGCTTCGTGTGCACGGTCATCGGTCCGACCGTACGTCACCCCGATGACGGTGCGGCACGGTAGCTTTTCCCCCGTCGAACCAGAGGCGCCCTCGCCGACCGGCTCCGGTAAATTACATCACGTCACAACCTGTCCCCTTTTTGAGGGTTTGTGAAGATCCCCTCCCGATGATGTTTACTGAGGCCGCTGGGAAAAGGCGAACCTCGTCCCACACTGGAGGTCCCGGTGACGACACGTGGAGTCCTGTACGTACACTCCGCACCGCGCGCGCTCTGCCCGCACGTCGAATGGGCGGTGGCGGGCGTCCTCGGTGCGAGGGTCCAGCTCGACTGGGTCCGCCAGCCGGCGTCCCCCGGCACCTGGAGAGCGGAACTCTCCTGGAAGGGCGAGACCGGCACCGCCTCCCGGATCGCCTCCGCCCTGCGCGGCTGGCAGATGCTCCGCTTCGAGGTCACGGCGGAGCCCTGCCCCACCGCCGAGGGCGAGCGCTACAGCGCCACCCCCGACCTGGGCATCTTCCACGCCGTCACCGGCATGCACGGCGACATCCTGGTCCCCGAGGACCGCCTCCGGGCCGCCCTGGCGCGCTCCGCGCAGGGCGAGACGCCGCTGGAGGCCGAGATCGCCGAGCTCCTCGGCAAGCCCTGGGACGACGAGCTGGAGCCCTTCCGCTACGCCGGCGAGGGCGCCCCGGTCCGCTGGCTCCACCAGGTCGTCTGACGCCCCCTCGCATCCGCGGGAAGGCCTGCGGGAAGGCCCGCCCCCGGCACCGGACGAAACACGACGGAGGCCCGCCCCCTGGTCGGGGAGCGGGCCTCCGGTGCGTCCGTGCCGATCGGGTCGATCAGACCGTGCGGAACGCCAGGACCACGTTGTGGCCGCCGAAGCCGAACGAGTTGTTGATCGCGGCGACCGTGCCCTCCGGGAGCGGACGGGCCTTGCCGCGGACGATGTCCGCGTCGATCTCCGGGTCCAGCTCGTCGACGTTGATCGTCGGCGGGGCGAGGCGGTGGTGCAGCGCCAGGACCGTCGCGACGGTCTCGATGCCGCCCGCGCCGCCGAGGAGGTGACCCGTCATCGACTTCGTCGCGGAGATCGCGACGTGGTCCAGGTCGTCGCCCAGGACGCTCCGCAGCGCCTTGATCTCGGCGGCGTCGCCCTGCGGCGTCGACGTGGCGTGCGCGTTCAGGTGGACGACCTCGGACGGCTTCAGGTCCGTCGAGTCCAGCAGGTTCCGCATCGCGGCCGCGATGCCCCGGCCGGTCGGCTCGGGCTGCGCGATGTGGTGGCTGTCGGCCGACAGGCCCTGGCCCAGGACCTCGCAGTAGACGCGCGCGCCGCGCGCCTTCGCGTGCTCCTCGGACTCCAGGACCACGACGCCCGCGCCCTCGCCGAGCACGAAGCCGTCACGGCCGGTGTCGTACGGGCGCGAGGCCTTCTCGGGCTCGTCGTTGCTCTTGGACATCGCCATCATGTTGGCGAAGGCGGCGATCGGCAGCGGGTGGATCGCGGCCTCGGTGCCACCGGCGACGACCACGTCCGCACGGCCGGTGCGGATCATCTCGACGGCGTAGCCGATCGCCTCGGCGCCCGACGCGCACGCGGAGACCGGGGTGTGGACGCCCGCCCGGGCGTTCACCTCCAGACCCACGTTCGCCGAGGGGCTGTTGGGCATGAGCATGGGGACGGTGTGCGGGGAGACGCGGCGGACGCCCTTCTCCTTCAGCACGTCGTACTGGTCGAGCAGCGTGGTGACACCGCCGATGCCGGAGGCGATGACGGAACCGAGCCGCTCGGGCGCGATGTTCTCGTCCTCGCCGGCCGGGGCGGTGTAGCCCGCGTCGGCCCACGCCTCGCGGGCCGCGATCACGGCGAACTGCGCCGAGCGGTCCAGCTTGCGGGCGAGCGGGCGGGGAAGGACCTCACCGGGGTCGACGGCGGCCGTCGCGGCGATCTTCACGGGCAGTTCGGCGAAACGTTCGCCCTCGAGCGGACGGACGCCGGAACGCCCCGCGATCAGACCTTCCCAGGTCGATGCGGAGTCGCCACCCAGCGGTGTGGTTGCGCCGATACCGGTGACGACCACGGTGCGATTGGTCGGGCTCACAGGAATTCTTTCTCCCTAGGGTGATGGTCGAAATGCGGCGCCACCGCCGGGTGGCTGACCGGAACAGCGAGGGCCGGATCAGCCCTGGTGCTTCAGGATGTAGTCGACGGCGTCGCCCACGGTCTTGAGGTTCTTGACGTCCTCGTCGGGGATCTTGACGTCGAAACGCTCTTCGGCGGCGACGACGACCTCGACCATGGACAGCGAGTCGACGTCCAGGTCGTCGGTGAAGGACTTGTCCAGCTGGACGTCCTCGGCCGGGATGCCCGCGATCTCGTTGACGATCTCGGCGAGACCTTCGACGATCTGCTCCTGGGTGAAGGCCATGGTGGCGCTCCTTCTGTGGTTGCTTCGGTAAGGGACTTCCGGGAGATCCGGGTGCCTAGGGGAGGGTAACGACCGTCGCGGCGTAGACGAGACCCGCCCCGAAGCCGATGACGAGCGCGGTGTCGCCGCTCTTCGCCTTCCCGGTCGCCAGGAGCCGCTCCATGGCGAGCGGGATCGAGGCGGCCGAGGTGTTGCCGGTGGTCTCCACGTCACGGGCGACCGTGACGTGCTCCGGCAGCTTCAAGGTCTTCACCATCGAGTCGATGATCCGCATGTTCGCCTGGTGCGGGATGAAGACGTCCAGTTCGTCCGCCGTGATGCCGGCGGCGTCCAGGGCCTGCTGGGCGACCTTCGCCATCTCGAAGACGGCCCAGCGGAAGACCGCCTGGCCCTCCTGCGTGATGGCGGGGAACTTGATCTCGCCCCGCTCGTTGAGCGGGAGCTGCGAGACGTCGCCGACGCGGAAGTCGTCCCACGGGACGGTCTGCTTGATCGTCTCGGACTTGTCGCCCTCGGAACCCCAGACCGTGGGGCCGATGTGCGGCTCGTCCGACGGACCGACGACCACGGCACCGGCGCCGTCGCCGAACAGGAAGGCCGTCGCGCGGTCCTCCAGATCCGTCAGGTCGCTCAGCCGCTCGACGCCGATGACGAGCACGTACTCCGCCGAACCCTCGACGATCATGCCCTTGGCGAGGGTCAGGCCGTAGCCGAAGCCCGCGCAGCCGGCCGAGATGTCGAACGCGGCGGGCTTGCCCGCGCCGATCCGGTCCGCGATCTCCGTCGCGATCGCCGGGGTCTGGTGGAAGTGCGACACCGTGGAGACGACCACGGCGCCGATCTGCTCCGGGCTGATCCCGGCGTCCGCGATGGCCTTTCCGGAGGCCTCCACCGACATCGCGGCGACGGTCTCCTCCGGAGAGGCCCAGTGGCGGGTGGCGATGCCGGAGCGCGAGCGGATCCACTCGTCGGACGAGTCGATCGTCTCGAGGATCACCTCGTTCGGCACGACCCGCGTGGGACGGTAACCGCCCACGCCGAGGATCCGCGCGTACGGGGCGCCCTTGCTGGGCTTGATCTTCGACATGCTTCTCGACACTCCTCGTCAGACGGCCGCGTGCTCGGCGATGAGCGTACGGGCCGCGTCCAGGTCGTCGGGAGTCTTCAGGGCGACCGTGGACACGCCCGGCAGGGCCCGCTTGGCGATGCCGGTCAGGGTGCCGCCGGGGCACACCTCGATCAGCGCTGTCGCGCCCAGGTCGTGGAAGGTCTCCATGCACAGGTCCCAGCGGACCGGGTTGGCGACCTGGCCGACCAGGCGGGCCACGATCTCGGCGCCGTCCGAGACGACCTTCCCGTCCTTGTTGGAGACGTAGCGGGTGGTCGGGGCGGCCGGCGACAGCAGCGCCGCGGCCTCCTCCAGCTTCGCCACGGCCGGGGCCATGTGGCGCGTGTGGAAGGCGCCGGCGACCTTGAGCGCCACGACCCGGCGGACGCCCTCGGGCTTGTCCGCCTCCAGGGCGGCCAGTTCCTCCAGGGTGCCGGCGGCCACGATCTGGCCCGCGCCGTTCACGTTGGCGGCCGTCAGGCCGAGCTTCTCCAGGTGCGGGACGGTGACCTCGGGGTCGCCGCCGAGCAGCGCCGACATGCCGGTCGCCGTGATCGCGGCGGCCTCCGCCATCGCGAGTCCGCGGGTCCGCACGAGCCGCAGCGCCGCCGTGTCGTCGAGCACGCCCGCGAACGCGGCCGCGGTGAACTCGCCGACGCTGTGACCGGCGACGACGCCGGGCGCGAGGTCATCGCCGAGCGCGGCCGCGGAGAGCAGGCCGGCGGCGACGAGCAGGGGCTGTGCCACGGCGGTGTCGCGGATCTCGTCCGCGTCCGCCTTCGTGCCGTAGTGGGCGAGGTCGAGCCCGATGGCGTCGGACCAGGCCGCCACGCGGTCGGCGGCGCCGGGGAGTTCGAGCCAGGGGGTCAGGAAGCCGGGCGTCTGAGCGCCTTGGCCGGGAGCGACGAGTACGAGCACCCTCACACTCTCTCTTGGGGACGGCTCCGAGCGCCCGTGGGGACAAGGACGAAGAACCGTCGGGGGAATTGTTGGTGTTCGACAAAAGTCTAGGACTGCGTATCGCCGTCGGCCAAGCGTCCCAGGATGAGCGCGATCCGCAGGGTGAAGGCGGAGCGGACGTCGGAGGGTGACCAGCCGGTGACGTCGGTCACACGTCGGAGCCGGTAGCGCACGGTATTCGGGTGGACGAAGAGCATCCGTGCCGCGCCTTCCAGGCTGCTCGCCTGCTCCAGGTAGACACTGAGAGTTTCCAGAAGCGCCGACCCGGCTTCCTCCAGCGGTCTGTAGATCTCCTCCACCAACTGCTCGCGCGCCGAAGGGTCGGAGGCGATGGCGCGCTCCGGCAGCAGGTCGTCCGCGAGGACCGGGCGCGGAGCGTCCTGCCAGGCCGAGCAGGCCTTCAGTCCGGCCGCGGCGGCCTGCGCGGAACGCGTCGCCGCGAGCAGGTCGGGGACCACCGGGCCGGCCACCACCGGGCCCGGCGCGTACGGTCCGATCAGGGCCTTCGCCACCGCGAGGGGGTTGTCGTCGCCGCCCGCGATCACGACGAGCCGGTTCCCGAGGACCCCGGTGAGCACCTGGAGCTTGGCGTGCCGGGCCGCCCGGCGGATCGCCTCCACCGTCAGCTCGCTGTCCCCGTCCGGGGCCGTGCCGAGCAGCACGCACACGTGGTCCGGGGAGTTCCAGCCGAGCGCGGCGGCCCGCGACACCGCGCCCTCGTCCGCCTCGCCGGACAGCACGGCGTTCACCACGAGTGACTCCAGGCGCGCGTCCCACGCGCCCCGGGCCTCGGCCGCCTGCGCGTACACCTGGGCCGTCGCGAAGGCGATCTCCCGGGCGTAGACGAGGAGGGCCTCGCGGAGGACCGACTCGTCGCCCGGCGCGGCGACCTCCTCGATCGCCGACTCCATCACCTCGATGGTGGTCCGGACCATCTCCACGGTCTGGCGCAGGGTGATCGCCCGGGTCAGCTCGCGCGGCGCGGTGCCGAAGACGTCCGTCGAGATCGCCTGCGGGGTCTCCGGGTGCCGGAACCACTCGGTGAACGCGGCGATGCCGGCCTGGGCGACGAGCCCGATCCACGACCGGTTCTCGGGCGGCATCGCGCGGTACCACGGCAGCGTCTCGTCCATGCGGGCGATGGCACCGGCGGCGAGCCGCCCGGAGGACTGCTCCAGGCGCTTCAGGGTCGCGGCGTGCGGATGGGAGGCGTTCACGGGTTCAGGCACGGGGACAAGACTGCCTTATCCGGACGCCGACGTGCGGGGTCGGGGCGGGTTCGCCTCCGGCGGGGGGCGGCCGGGTGGCTACGGTGGGGCCCGTGATACGCATCCAGCGCGCGGGCGAGCGCTACCCCGGCGGCGACCCGGCTGCGGGCATCCTCACCCGGCACGCCTTCTCCTTCGGCCCGCACTACGACCCCGACAACCTCCGCTTCGGCTCGCTGATCGCCTGCAACGAGGAGCGGCTCGCACCGGGGGCCGGATTCGACGAGCACCCGCACAGCCACACCGAGATCGTCACCTGGGTCGTCGAGGGCGAACTCACCCACCGCGACTCGACGGGCCGCGCGACGCTCGTCCGCGCGGGCGACCTCCAGCACCTCAGCGCGGCGGCGGGCGTCCGGCACGTGGAACGCAACGACGCCGACACCCCCCTGGTCTTCGTACAGATGTGGCTCGCCCCGCCGTCGTTCGGCGGGGAGCCGGCGTACGAGGTGGTGCGCGGGATCGGCGACGCCACCCCGTACGAACTCCCGGGCGCGGGCGCGACCCTGCGCGTCCACCGCCTGAAGAAGGACGAACGGGCACCGCTCCCGGACGCCGGCTCCGTCTACGTCCACGTGACGCGCGGCACGGTGCGCGTCGGCACTGAGGAACTCACCCCGGGCGACGCGGCCCGCGCCACCGACGAGAAGGGCCTCGCTCTGCTCGCGACGGGTGAAGCGGAGGTCCTGGTGTGGGAGATGCGGCGCCCGGGTTAGGCGTGTGCTCCCGACCGCCTCACGGGTCGGCCGATGCGCCGGGCCGGGCGGAGGCTTGCGCGGGGGCCGCCCGCCAGAAGTCCGGCCAGAGCGGGCAGGTCCGGGCCCTCCGGGTGCGCGTCATGCGTTTCTCGTCGCCGTCCCTCATCCACCAGCGATCCTTCGGTGATCACCGAAGAGTCTTCACCCTATGGTCGACTCCCATGAACACCGCGACACCCAGCACCGTGCCCGACACATCGGCCGCCCATGTGACCATCGAGCCGAGCGTTTTGTACTTCGGAACGCCAGTCGTACTGATCTCGACGGAGAATGAGAACGGCTCCTTCAACCTGGCGCCGATGTCCTCGGCCTGGGCGCTCGGCCATGTTCTCGTCCTCGGTCTGGGCCCCGAGGGACAGACCGCGCACAATCTCCTCAGCCGCCCCGATCTCGTGGTCAACCTCCCGGCGCCGGCCCAGTGGCCGGCGGTGGAGCGGCTGGCACCGCTGACCGGACGCACCCCGATACCCGTGAGCAAGCGCGGCACCTTCCGCTTCGAGCCGGACAAGTTCGCCGCTGCCGACCTGCGACCTGAACCCTCCGAGCTGGTCCGGCCGCCCAGGGCCGCCGAATGCCCCATCCAGTTGGAGGCACGCGCCGCCCGGGTCCAACCCGACGCCTCCGGGGCGTTCCTCATCGTCGAAGCCCACGTGCTCAAGGTCCACGCCCATCCGCATGTCGTCGTCCCCGGATCCCAGCACATCGATCCGGCCGCGTGGAGCCCGCTGATCTACAACTTCCGCCACTACTACGGACTGGGCACCGAACTCGGCCACAGCTTTCGCTCCCAGACACCCCGGCAAGACCGCTGACCGGCTCGAAAGCGGTATGACGTGACGGGGAGGGTCTGTTCGGGGCCGTTACTGAGAGGGGCTCCTAGCGGAGCCCCTCCACGAACGCCTGCCACGCCTCGGCGCCCATGACCAGGGCCGGGCCCGCCGGGTTCTTGCTGTCGCGGACCGGGACGACGCCGGGGAAGCCGTCGGCGACCTCGACGCAATCACCGCCGTTGGTTCCGCTGTACGACGACTTCCGCCACCGTGCTCCGGTCAGGTCAGGACGGGTCTCCATAGCGTTCCTCCATCACGCGAGCGATCAGTACTGCCGAGTCCTCGACAGAGAGGGCCGTGGCTTGCAGCCGAGCGTAGCCGACTGAACGGTCCTTGATCACCGAGGGATTGGCGGTCATGTGCCCCTGGTCATAGCTCTCGGCGTAGAAGATGTCGGGGTCGTCCTCGAACCTGAGGAGATTGAACGACCCCATGAGTGCCGTGTGTTCACCGGCCGACATCTCCTCGGTCTTGTCCGGGTAGTCGACGGCCAGCAGTGCCCGCGCGTACTCCGGCGTCTGCAACAGGCCGTACACGACCTGTGCCTGGAAGGCGGAGATGTACGTGGCGCGCGCCTCCAGGTCCGCGTACGGCTGGAACCACGCCGGCAGTCGGCTGCGCAGCACCAGGCCGACCAGTCGGCAGAACGCTCCGTCGGTATCGAGTGCCGCGTCCACCCGCTCCGAGAACTCGCGGGTGGGGAGCTTTCTCGCCGTTTCGATCTGGCCGACGAGGGAGCCCGTGCAGAAGATGGCGTCCCCGAGCTGCTGTTGCGTGAGCCGGTGCGCCTCACGCCGACGGCGGAGTTCCCAGCCGTAGTAGTCCAGCGGGGAAGCGCTGGGATCGAGTTCCTGAATGTTGACCATGGTCAGCGCCTCCGGCCTGCGACGCGCGGCGTTCTTGTCGCCGAGCGTAGTCAGGAGATCGCGGGCCGGAGGCGCGAATCACTTAAACCACCCGTGAGAGTGGGCGAGTTGAGGCCTGGGCCCGCGCTCAGCTCAGCGCGCTCTTCGCCTTCCACTCCGCCCAGCTCACGTTCCACGCGCCGTAGCCGTTGCCCTCGGCCACCGTGCCCTTCGTGTCGGCGCCCTTGATCTCGAACGGGTCGCCCGGCTTCACCAGGGAGTAGAGGGCGGCCGCGTTCGCGTCGCTCATGCCGATGCAGCCCGAGCTGTGGTTGGCGTTGCCGAAGTAGCGGGCGTTCCACGGGGCCGCGTGGGCGTACATGCCCGACCAGGTCAGGCGCATCGAGTAGTCGACCATCTTGTCGTAGGCGTCGCCCAGGCCGACGGTCTCCGAGTTCATGTTGATGGTGCCCTCCTTCGCCATCAGGACGGCCGTGCCCCGCCAGGAGCGCTTGTCGCCGCCTGGAGTGCCGCCGGAGACCGGGATCGTGCGGACGGCGCTGCCGTTCTTCAGGACCGTGAGCCGGTGGCTGTCCAGGTCCACCTTCACCACCTGCGCGTCGCCCACCGTGAAGCCCGTGGCGTAGTCCCGTACGAACCAGCCGCCGCCCGAGTCCGTGCCGTTCAGAGCCGCTTCGAGGGTGACCTTCGTGCCCGGCTTCCAGTACTCCTTCGGCCGCCAGTCCGCCCTGTCCCGGCCCGACCAGTCCTTCACCCAGCCCCAGGAGCCCTCGGTGCCGTTCGAGGTCGTCACCTTGAGCTGCCTCTCGACGTCCGCCTTCTTCGTCACCGGGTGGTCGAAGACGATCGAGAGGGGGTGGGCGATGCCCACGGTGGTGTTCTTGCCCGGGGCGAGCGTCAGCTTGTTGACCTTCTCGGGGTCCGGCGTCGAGAAGGACGAACGGGTCGTCGTCTCCTTGCCGTCGGCGCCGCCGGCCGTGACCTCCACCGTGTACGAGGTGCCCGGGGCCGCCTTGCGGTCCGACGCCCAGCGCGTGCCGGTCGCGTCCACGCGGCCGGGGAGAGTGCCGCCCTTCGCGTCGGTGACCCTGACCCCCGCCAGCTTGCCGCCCGCGGCCGTCACCGTCACCGGCTTGCCCGCCGCCTTGTCCACGACCGTCACCTTCGCCGGTGGCGCCGGGGACCGCTCCGCCGGGGACTTGTCCGCCGCCTGGGCCGAGCAGGCCGTGAGGGAGACCGCCAGGGCGACGGCCGCGAGGGTGGGACGGGATGTGCGTATCGGCAGCACGGAAGGCCTCCGCGAGTGGGGAAGAGTGGGATGTTCCGGACTGTAGGACGGCCGGAACGGCTCGGAGGTTTCCGAACGCGCGTGTGACGTGGGCTGCGACGGAACGGTCATCGTCCGGTCACACACGCCGTGCGGCTCCGTCGCATTCGGCTGTGAGCCTGCTGTGCGCCCCACCACCGAGGGGCGGAACCAGGAGGCCCCGTTGTGTCAGCGTCGCTCGTGACGGCCGCGCCCGTCGAACGGACCGCTCCGCTCCGGCTCGGCCCCGTGACGCCCGAGGCGTACCGGGCGTTCCTCGCCACCCGGACCGGCGCGGACGGGCCCAGCTTCCTCCAAGTGCCCGCGTGGGCGCGGGTGAAGGAGGGATGGTGCCACCAACTGGTGGGATGGGGGCCCGAAGGGGGCGCGCTGACCGGTGCCGCGCTGGTGCTCCTGCGGCCCTTCCCCGGGACCCGCAAGTACTTCGCCTACCTTCCCGAAGGCCCCGTCGCCGACTGGGCCGACCCCGACCTGGACGGATGGCTCGGGCCGCTCCTCGGGCACTTGAGGGCCTCCGGGGCCTTCGCCGTGCGCATCGGACCCGGCCCCGCCCACCGCCGCTGGAACGCCTCCACCGTCAAGGCCGCCGCCGGAACCGGCCGCAGGATCTCCGACGTCCTCGCCGACGAGGTCGACCCGCTCGGCACCGCCGTCGCCGAACGCCTCCGGGCCCGGGGCTGGCGGCGCTGCGGCGGCGACTCCGAGGACGGCGCCGACGCCCAGCCCCGGCACGTCTTCCAGGTCCCGCTGACCGGCCGCAGCGCCGACGACCTGTGGTCCGGGCTCAACCAGGAGTGGCGCAGGAACGTGCGCAAGGCCCGCAAGGCCGGCGTCGAGGTCACGGTCGGCTCCGCCGCCGACCTGCCCGAGTTCTACCGGCTGCTGCGCATCACGGAGGAGCGGGACGGCTTCCGGCTCGGGCGTTCGCTCGCGTACTACGAGCGCCAGTACGCCGTCCTCAACGCCGAGGAGCCGGGGCGGATGAAGCTCTACCTGGCCCGCCACGGGGGCGAGGTCCTCGCCGCGCACACCATGGTCACCGTGGGCGGACGCGTCTGGTACCAGACCGGTGCCTCCGCCGACCACCGGCGCGAGGTCCGCCCCTCCAACGCCCTCCAGTGGCGCATGCTGCTCGACGCCCACGCCCTCGGCGCCGCCGTCTACGACCTGCGCGGGGTACCCTCCACCCTCGACCCGGACGACCGCGCCCACGGCCTCCTCCGCTGGAAGCTCGGCACGGGCGGCCGGGTCGTCGAGACGCTGGGGGAGTGGGAGACACCGATGCGGGGCACGACCAACCAGGCGCTCTACCGAGCCTTCCAGGCGTATCTGGCGCGCCGATGACGGCCACGCTCACCGCGCCGGTCGCGAAGAAGGCCCCCTCCGCCCTCCGCAGCGGCGCCCTCATGGCCGCCGGGTCGCTGGTCTCCCGCGCCACCGGCTTCGTCCGCGCCGCCGTCGTCGCCGCCGCGCTCGGCGCGGCCGTCGTCGCCGACGGCTACGCGGTCGGGAACTCCGTCCCCACGATCATCTACACCCTGCTCCTGGGCGGCGCCCTCAACGCCGTCTTCGTCCCCGAGCTCGTCAAGGCCGCCAAGGAGCACGAGGACGGCGGCGTCGCCTACACCGACCGGCTGCTCACGCTGTGCGCGCTCGCCCTCGTGGCGCTCACCGCCGTCGCCGTGCTCGCCGCGCCGCTCATCGTCGACACGTACACCGACTACACGGGCGCGCAGCGCGAGACGACCATCGCCTTCGCCCGCGCCTGCCTCCCGCAGATCTTCTTCCTCGGGCTCTTCACGCTCCTCGGACAGGTCCTCAACGCCCGGGGACGGTTCGGCGCCATGATGTGGACGCCCGTCCTCAACAACGTGGTCGTGGTGGCGGTCTTCGGCCTCTTCCTGGTCGTGAGCGACGGGGGCGCGCTCAGCGCGGGGGAGACCGCGCTCCTCGGGTGGGGCACCACCGCCGGGATCGCGCTCCAGGCCCTGGCCCTCGTCCCCTCGCTGCGCGCCGCCGGGTTCCGCTGGCGGCCCCGCTTCGACTGGCGCGGCAGCGGCCTCGCGGCCCCGCTGCGGTCGGCCGGCTGGCTGGTGCTGCTCGTCCTCACCAACCAGGGCGCGTACTGGGTGACCACCTGGATCGCCACCTCGGCGGGCGGCTCGGCGGCCGGCGGCGGTTCGGGCCTCGCCGGATACAACAACGCCTATCTGCTGTGGGCCGTCCCGCACGGCATCGTCACCGTCTCCCTGGTGACCGCGCTGCTGCCCCGGATGAGCGGGGCGGCGGCCGACGGCGACCTCGCCGGGGTCCGGCGGGACGTCTCGTACGCGCTGCGGACCAGCTCCGCCGCCGTCGTCCCCGCCGCCTGCGCGCTCCTCGCGCTCGCCGTGCCCCTGATGACGGTGGTCTTCCGGTACGGGGCGACGGACGACGGCGACATCCGCGCGATGTCCTGGATCCTGATGGCCCTCGCGCCCGGCCTCGTGGCCCTCTCCGGCCAGTACGTGTGCACCCGCGCCTTCTACGCCCTGCGCGACACCCGCACCCCCTTCCTGCTCAACCTGGTGATCGCCGGGCTGAACGCGGGCCTCTCCTTCTCCGCGTACCTTCTGCTGCCCGCCCGCTGGGCCGTCGCCGGGATGGCGGGGGCGTACTCGCTGGCGCTGTGGGCGGGCTGGGGCGTGACGGCGTACGTGCTGCGGCGGCGGCTCGGGGGCGGGGGGACCCGGGAGCCCGGGGGCTCCGGGGGCTCCGTCGCCGGGCTCGCGCGGCTGCTCGTCGCCGCCGTGCCCGCCGCCGGGTACGGGCTCCTCGTCACCGACCTGGTCGGCCCGGCCGGGGCCGTGCCCGCCGGGATCGCCGGGGCGCTCACGATCCTCGCCGTCTTCGCCGTCCTGGCCCGGCCCCTGCGCCTCACCGAGGTGCGGGACCTGCTCGACAAGCTGCTGGGCCGGCTCCGCCTCCCCGCATCCCGCGCGTGACACCCGCCCCGACGACTTTGGGATACTTCACGACATGCCCCGCGTGCTCCTGATAGAAGACGACCCCTCCGTCCGCGAGGGGGTCGAGCTCGGGCTGCGGCGGCGCGGGCACGAGGTGCGGACCGCGCCCACCGGGGAGGCGGGGCTCGCCGCGCTCGGGGAGTTCCGGCCGGACCTGCTCCTGCTCGACCTGATGCTGCCCGGCATGAACGGCGTCCAGGTCTGCCGCCGGGTCCGGGAGGGCAGCCAGCTCCCGATCATCATGCTGACCGCCCGGGGCGACGACTTCGACGTCGTCGTCGGCCTGGAGGCCGGAGCCGACGACTACATCGTCAAGCCCGCCCGCACCGAGGTCATCGAGGCGCGGATACGGGCCGTGCTCCGGCGGATCGAGGAGCCCGGCTCCGGGCGGTCCGCCATCGAGGTCCACGGGGAGCTGGCCGTCGACCGGGCCGGGCTCACCGTCGCCAAGGCGGGCGAGCGGATCGCCCTCGCCCCCTCCGAGATGAAGCTGCTGCTCCACCTCTCCGCCGCCCCCGAGCAGGTCTTCAGCCGGCAGCAGCTCCTCGAACACGTCTGGGAGCACAGCTACCACGGGGACGCCCGGCTGGTCGACGCCTGCGTCCGCCGGCTCCGGAACAAGATCGAGGACGTCCCCGGCGAACCCCGCTACATCCAGACCCTGCGCGGCTTCGGCTACCGCTTCGGACCGCTGTGAAGGTCCGCGGGGGAAAGGGCGGGGGTTCCGGGGCGCCCGATCCCGGGTCCCGCCGCCGGGCCCGCGCCCCGCGCCTGCGTCCGCATCCCTTCGGGCTGCGGACCCGGCTCGTCCTCGCCTTCCTGCTCGTCGCCGCCGTCGGCTGCGGCACCACCGCCGCCCTCACCTACCGGGCCGCCCGCAACGCCGTCCTGGAGCAGACCCAGAACACCGCCGTCTCCGCCTTCCGCGAGCAGGTCGACGAGCTGTACGTCAGCCTGCCCGTCGACGCCGACTCCCTGCGGGACGCGGTCCTCCGGATCGCCCGCCAGGGCAAGCCCCGACCCTGGCGCGTCTACGCCGAGTACGGCACCGTCCGCGTCTCCTCCACCGACCGGCCCGCCTCCTCCGTCATCACCCCCGAACTGCGGGCCCGCGCCCAAGCCAGGGACGCCTCCCCGCACGCCGGATTCCAGCGGGTCGTGAAGAACGGCACCCCCTACCTGACCATCGCCGTCCCCGCCGTCTTCCTGGCCCACCCCGAGGGAACCGCCCGGCCCACCGGCCTCGTCCTCTACGCCGTCATGGAGCTGAACGAGGAGGAGGCCAACGTCGAGGCCATGGTCACCGCCGCCCGCGACGGCGCCCTGCCCGCCCTCGCCGTCGCCCTGATCCCCGCCCTCCTCGCCGCCCGCGGCGTCCTGCGGCCCGTGCGGGAGCTGCGGCACGCCGCCCACAGCATGGGGCAGGGCCGCCTCGACACCCGCATCCACATCAAGGGCGGCGACGAACTCTCCGACCTGGCCCGCACGTTCAACGAGTCGGCCGCCCGGCTGGAACGCTCCGTCACCGAACTCCGCGAGGCCGAGGCCCGCGCCCGCCGCTTCGCCTCCGACGTCTCGCACGAACTGCGCACCCCGCTCGCCGGGATGCTCGCCGTCACCGAGGTCCTGGACGAGGACGCCGGGAGCCTCGACAGCGACACCGCCCGCGCGGTCCGCCTGATCAGCACCGAGACCGGGAAGCTCGCCGTGCTCGTCGAGGACCTGATGGAGATCTCCCGCTTCGACGCGCGCGCCGCCGAGCTGCACACGGACGAGGTCGACGCCGCCGACTGCGTCCGCAAGACCCTCCAGCACCGCCACTGGGACGACCCGGCGCAGGTCGTCCCGCACCTCACGGAGGGGATCAGGGCCCGGCTCGACCCGCGCCGCTTCGACGTCGTCGTCGCCAACCTCGTCGGCAACGCGCTGCGGCACGGCGCGGCGCCCGTCACGGTCCGGCTGTACGCGGAGGGGGACGTGCTGGTGACGGAGGTGTCCGACCGGGGGCCGGGCATCGACCCGGAGGTCCTGCCGCACGTCTTCGACCGCTTCTACAAGGCGGACCGGGCCAGGACCCGTTCGGCGGGCAGCGGCCTCGGCCTCGCGATCACCCTGGAGAACGTGCGGCTCCACGGCGGCACCGTCACGGCGGCCAACGGGCCGGAGGGCGGGGCCGTGTTCACCGTACGGACGCCGCTGTGAGGCGCCGGGCCGTCGTGGCGGCGACCGCCCTGCTCGCCCTGGCCGGCTGCGGCATACAGGAGACCGACGTCGTCGAGGCGGGCGGGGCCGCGACCGTCGTCGTCCAGCCGGTCCCCGAGGAGCGGATGACGCTCTACTTCGTCGGCCCCGACGGCCGGCTGATGCCGATGGTCCGCGACACGGGGCGCCCCTGGCCGGCCACCACCTCCCCGGCCGGCGACACGGTCCCGTACGACGGCTTCGGACCGGAGTACGAGATCTCCGCCGAGGCCCTGCGCCGCGAGCGGATCGGCACGGACAAGACCCTCGCCGCCCTGATGGCCGGGCCGAGGGCCGAGGAGACGGCGGCGGGCGTCACCACCGCCCTGCCGAAGAGCGGCAAGTGGACCCCGCGCGTGGAGGCGGAGCCGGGCGGACCGTCCGCCCCGGCGCGCCGGCTCCGGGTCTCCTTCCCCGTGAAGGGGCTCCCGGAGGCGGCCGTCCGCCAGCTCGTGTGCACGACCGCCTTCGCGGCGGACCAGACGGGCCGGACCGAGGTGACGATCACCGGCCCCGACGGCTCCCTGCCCGCCGCCCGCTGCGAGGGTTAGGCCCTGTCCGGCCACGATCCACCGGACAGGCCCCGGGGCGCGTCCGGCCGTGGTCCGCCGGGCGGGATTCAGGCGCGGGCGAACGCCCGGCCCGCGACGACGTTCGCGATCACCACGTAGACGACCGCGGGGATGCCGTAGTCGAGCAGCACCTGGAGGGTGTGCGCGGAGACGTCGAAGAGCCCGATCGACCAGCCGGCGAGCCAGTCGGCGGCGGAGTGGAACCAGCCGACGACGGTGTTGCCCCGGTTGGCGTCGAGCAGGTCCATGAGGATCCAGACGACCAGGATGCCCGCGAGGACGTGGGCCACAGTTCTTATGACGGAGTCGATGCCTCTCATGGACTCCGTTTTGCCCGCCTCGGCCGCGACAAACGGCTCCGGCGGGCCTGTTACGACGCCCGCAGGTCCGCCAGGACCGCGTCCGTGAACGCCGGCCAGGCCTCGACCGCCCACGGCCCGAAGGGCCGGTCGGTGAGCGCCACGCACGCGGCCCGCGCGTCCGGGTCGATCCACAGGAAGGTGCCGGACTGCCCGAAGTGCCCGAAGGTGCGCGGCGAGGAGCCGGCACCCGTCCAGTGCGGGGACTTCCCGTCGCGGATCTCGAAGCCGAGCCCCCAGTCGTTCGGCCGCTGGTGCCCGTAGCCGGGCAGGATGCCGGTCAGACCGGGGTGCGTCACGGTCATCGCGTCCAGGACGGTCCGGGCGTCGAGCAGCCGGGGCGCCTGCACCTCGGCGGCGAACCGCACCAGGTCGTCCACGGTCGACACGCCGTCCTTGGCCGGCGAGCCCTCCAGGGCCGTCGACGCCATGCCGAGCGGCTCCAGGACCGCCTGGTGCAGGTAGTCGGCGAAGGGGATGTCGGTGGCCTTGGCGACGTGGTCGCCGAGGGCCTCGAAGCCGGTGTTGGAGTAGATCCGGCGGGTGCCCGGCGCGGCCTGGACCCGGTTCTCGTCGAAGGCGAGGCCCGAGGTGTGGGCGAGGAGGTGGCGGACGGTCGAGCCCTCGGGCCCGGCCGGCTCGTCCAGGTCGATCGCCCCCTCCTCGTACGCGACGAGCACCGCGTACGCCGCCAGCGGCTTGGTCACCGAGGCGAGCGGGAAGCGCCGCCCGGTGGGGCCGTGGGCCCCGGCCGGGGTGCCGTCCGCGCGGACCACGGCGGCGGCCGCGGTGGGGACGGGCCAGTCCTCGATCGACGCCAGGCTCGGCAGACCGTTCTCCACGCTGTTCTCCACGGGGCTCTCCATGCGACCGAGCCTAACGCCCCCCTCGGAACGGGCTTGCTTCGAGTGCACTCCAACCCCCTAGCGTGGAGACATGAGCGCGATCGCGAGCACGAGCGGTACGGCCATGAGCGGTACGACCACGGGCGTTACGACCACCACCGGCGGCGGCCGGACGCCGCACCACACCATCAGCGAGGTCGCCGCCCTGACCGGCCTCTCGGCGCACACCCTGCGCTGGTACGAGCGGATCGGCCTCATGCCGCACGTCGACCGCTCGCACACGGGACAGCGCCGCTTCACCCCGCGCGACCTGGACTGGCTGGCCTTCGTCGGCAAGCTGCGGCTGACCGGGATGCCGGTCGCCGACATGGTCCGGTACGCCGAGCTGGTGCGCGCGGGGGACCACACCCGCGAGGAGCGGCGCGAGCTCCTGGAGGCCACCCGGCGGGACGTCCTCGCCCGGGTCACCGAGCTCCAGGACACGCTCGCCGTGCTCGACGTCAAGATCGCCCACTACGGGACCGTATGCGGAGGAACACCCTCATGACCAGCGTGAACAGGATCGACACCGTGCGCCTCGGGGGCCAGGACGGACCGGAGGTCGGGGTCCAGGGCTTCGGCGCCATGGGCATCAGCGAGTTCTACGGCGCCACCGACGAGGCCGCCGCCCGCGACACCCTCGACGCGGCCCTGGAGGCCGGCGTCACCCTGATCGACACCGCCGACATCTACGGCAGCGGCGCCAACGAGGAGTTCCTCGCCCCCTTCCTCGCCGCCCACCGCGACGAGGTCGTCCTCGCCACCAAGTTCGCCATCGAGCGGCGCGCCGACGACCCCTCCTACCGGGCCGTCCGCAACGACCCGGAGTACATCAGGAGCGCCGTCGAGAACAGCCTGCGCCGCCTCGGCGTCGAGACCATCGACCTCTACTACATGCACCGCCGCGACCCGGGGATCCCGTTCGCCGAGTCCGTCGGCGCGATGGCCGAACTCGTCCGGGAGGGCAAGGTCCGCCACCTGGGCCTGAGCGAGGTCACCGGGCCCGAGCTGCGCGAGGCCCACGCCGTGCACCCGATCGCCGCCCTCCAGTCGGAGTGGTCGCTCTTCTCCCGGGACGTGGAGCGCAGCGCCGTCGGCGCCGCCGCCGACCTCGGCGTGACCGTCGTGCCGTACTCGCCGCTCGGCCGGGGCTTCCTGACCGGGGCGTTCGCGGACGCCGCCAAGGACCTCAAGGGCGATGACTTCCGGGCCCAGCAGCCCCGCTTCACCGGCGAGAACGCGGAGCGGAACGCCGCCCTCCTCGACCCGGTCCGCAAGATCGCCGCCGCCCACGGGGCGACCCCGGCGCAGATCGCCCTCGCCTGGGTCCACCAGCGGGCCTCCGTGCACGGCCTCACGGTCGTCCCGATCCCCGGCACCCGCAAGCGCTCCCGCCTCCTGGAGAACGCGGCCGCCACCCGCATCACCCTCACCGACGCCGAACTGGCGGAGCTGGAGCCGATCGCCGGCCTGGTGGCGGGCGACCGCTACCCGGACATGAGCTTCACGTCGGTGGGCCGGGAGGTCTGAGCACACCCCGGGCGCGCTCATCCCAGACCCAGGGCGAAGATCCCGAAGCCCGCCGCGAGCAGTCCCGCCAGGGCGCGGCGGGCGGGCCCGGCCCCCGTCCACGGGGACTCGAACCCCCGCGCGTACCGCCCGATCAGGACGAGGAGCCCGGCGAAGACCGGCAGCCAGGCGAGCCGGGCCAGGATCCAGCCCGCCGAGTCGGGCGCGCCGACCAGGCCCGGGACCTCCCCGGCGTACGCGGCGGGGACCGCGGCGGCCAGCATCGCCGTCTGGTGCCAGCACAGGACCGTCATCGCCGAGAGGTTCACGACCACGACCGGCGCCCAGAGCGCGGGCCGCCGCAGGAGCGCGCCCAGCCGGTCGCGGAGCAGGACCGCGGCCCCGCTCTGCGCGGCGGCGAGGGCGAGGACGAGCAGCGACGGCGGGTGCGAGTTGGTGCGGGCCTCGCCGGGGACGCCGACCATCGACGCCGGATAGCCGAAGGCGAGCAGCAGCGCGGCGAAGAGGGCGGCCCCGCCGAGGAGCAGGGCCCACGCGTGGCGCCGGGTCACCCGGCCCTCGCCCCACGAGACGCCGAGCTGATAGGCGAAGAGCCAGCCGGGCAGGATGTTCAGCAGGCTCAGCCAGGACGGCACGGCGTCGGCGTACGGCCCGTACCGCAGCAGGTCGACGACGGCGACCGAGCCGAGCAGCGGGGCCGCCGCCCACGCCCCGAGGCGCCGGGCGGCCCGCACGCAGTACGGGGTGAGCGCGGTGACCACCGTGTAGACCCCGACGAACCAGAGCGGCTGGACCACGAGGGTGGACGCCGTCCGCAGGGTGTCCACGGGCACCCCGAGTCCGAAGCGGAGCAGCGGCAGGAGTACCGCCCACACGGCGGTGACCCCGAGCACCGGCCGCCCGAGCCGGGCGAGCCGGGCCCTCAGCCAGTCGCCCGTGGAGCCCTTCCGGCGCCGGTACGAGAGGACGGACGCGTACCCGCCGACCAGGAAGAAGATCCCCAGCATCTGGAGGACCCAGCTCACCGGCGCGAGCCCGGCGAAGGCGCCGAGCGGGCTGGCGTTGTGGAGCGCGCCGTCGGCGGAGCGCGTGAAGCCGCCGAGCAGCCAGTGGCCGGTGGGCACGGCGAGCAGGGCGAGGGCCCGCAGCCCGTCGACCGCCCGGTCGCGGTGGGCGGGGGTGGCGGCCTCGATCCGCCGGACCGTGACGGCGAGGGAACTCATCGGACGTCCCCCTCGGCGATCGCGGCGAACGCGCGCAGGGAGGAGGTCCCGGCCGCGAAGTAGCCGCCGTGGCCGGTGGCGTCCCCGGCCGGGATCCGGCGCGCGCCGAAGGACGGTTCGGTGGGGTCGGTCCCGTGCCCGAGGCCCGCGAACGAGACGTTCGGGACGCGGTCGATCCAGTCAGTGGGGTCCTTCGCCGCCCAGACCCGCGCGGAGGTGCCGAGGTCGGCGACGTTCTCGGCGCGCATCCCCGGAGAGCCGAAGACCACCAGGTCCTTCGCCTTCAGCTCCTGGGCGGCGAGTCCGCAGACCACCGAGCCGTAGCTGTGGCAGAACACCGAGGGCTCGGCCGCCCCGACGGCCGCCAGGCCGTCCGCGAACCGGGCGAGCCGCTCGGCCCCGGCCTCGGCGAGCCGCCCGGTGGCCGCGTCCAGGCCGACGCCGACGGGCGTGGTGTACCCGGCCCAGGCGACGACCGCCGTCCGGCCGCCGGTCGCCCGGTGCAGCGCGGACGCCATGTCCGCGAGCGGCCGGACGTGCCCGGCGTCGACGTCGGAACCGGGCACGACCACCGCCACGTGCGCGGCCCGCGCCAGGTCCCCGTACACCAGGGCCACCTGGCCCCGGCCGCGCGGATCGAAGGCGAGCACCCGGGCGTCGCCGAACGCCCCCTTCGTGGCGAGGGCGTTGGCCTCGTACCGCAGCTCCGGAGGGGCCCCGTCGAGGTTCCCGACGACGGTCGGGTGGTCCCGCACCAGCTCCTTCCTCCGTACGGGATCGAGTCCCGCGAAGAACCGCGCGGTCCCGGCCGGCCCCATCCCCTCCGGGTCCGGCAGCCCCGCCCCCACCCACGCCCCGATCCCGACCGGTGCCCCGGTCACGGCCTCCTGGGCGCCCCCGGACGCCCATCCGGCCGTCCCGGCGACGGCGACGGCCGCCAGGGCCACGGTGATCAGGGTCCTCGAAACGCGGCGCATGGGCCCGCCCTCCCTCTCCGGTTCCTCGTTCGTCCGCCGGTCGTCCGGCGACGGGAGGAAGGTAGGAAGGGGGTGGGTGGCGGCACGTCACACCGGGGGGCCAACTGCCCTTTGATACCGGGGTAGGGGGTGGAGGAGCGGCGGGCCCCCGGGAGGGGGTGGGGTTTTCCCCCGGGGGGCGTACCGCCGGGTCAGGCCGCGCCCGGCCGTACCGCCGCGCCCGGCCGTACCGCCGCGCCCGGCCGTACCGCCGCGTCAGGCCGCGCCGCCGCGTCAGGCCGTGCCCGGCGTCACGAGCCCCGACTCGTACGCGAAGACCACCGCCTGGGCCCGGTCGCGCAGGTCCAGCTTGGCCAGGACCCGGCCGATGTGGGTCTTCACCGTCTGCTCGGCGAGGACCAGGCTGCTCGCGATCTCCTGGTTGGACAGGCCCCGGGCGATCAGCTCCAGGACCTCCGTCTCGCGCGGGGTGAGGCCGTTCAGGCGCAGCGCCGTGGTGTCCCGGCGCGGGGCCGGGCGGGAGGCGGCGAAGTCGGCGATCAGGCGGCGGGTCACGGACGGGGCGAGCAGCGCCTCGCCCGCCGCCACCACCCGCACCGCCGCGATCAGGTCGGCCGGCGGCGCGTCCTTGAGGAGGAAGCCGGACGCGCCCGCGCGCAGCGCCTCGTACACGTAGTCGTCCACGTCGAAGGTGGTCAGCATCAGCACCTTCGGCCGGTGCGTGACCCCGGCCGGCGGGGACAGGATCTCGCGGGCCGCCGCGAGCCCGTCCAGCTCCGGCATCCGCACGTCCATGAGGACCACGTCCGGGTGCGCCGACCGCGCCGCCTCCACGCCCCGCCGCCCGTCCGGGGCCTCGCCGACGACGTCGATGTCGGGCTGTGCGGCGAGCAGCGCGGCGAACCCGGCCCGCACCATGGCCTGGTCGTCGACGATGATCACGCGGATGGTCACTCGGGGTCCTCCGTGCGCAGGGGAAGCCGGGCCGCGACCCGGAAGCCGCCGTCGGGCAGCGGCCCGGTGTCCAGCGAGCCGCCGGTCAACCGTACGCGCTCCCGCATCCCGACGAGCCCGTGCCCGGTGCCGGACGCGTCCCGCTCGACGGACGAACCGACCTCCAGGGAGGGCCCGTTGACGACGAGGACCGTCAGCCACCCCCCGTCCGCCCGGACCGAGACCCGGGTCGCGGCGCCGGGCGCGTGCCGGACGACGTTCGCGAGGGCCTCCTGCACGATCCGGTACGCGGACAGGTCCACCGCCTGCGGGACGTCCCCGAGGTCGGCGGCGAGCCGCAGCTCGGCCGGCACCCCGGCCCGTACGGTCGCCTCCACCAGCTGCTGGAGCCGGTCGAGCCCCGGCTGCGGGGCCAGTTCGCCGCCGCCCTCGCCGCCGTCGCTGCGCAGGACCGAGAGCAGCCGGCGCATCTCGGCCAGCGACTCGCGCGCGCTCGCCGCGATGGAGCCGAACTCCTCGCGGGCCGCGTCGGAAAGCTCCGGGATGCGGTACGGCGCCGAGTCGGCCTGCACGGTGATCACGGACATGTGGTGGGCCACGACGTCGTGCAGTTCGCGCGCGATCCTGGCCCGCTCCTCCAGGAGCGTGCGGCGGGACCGCTCGGCCTCGCTGATGGTCTCCTGCTCCACGAGCCGCCGCTGGGCGTCGCCCCGCGCGCGCACCGCCGAGGTGAGCAGGAGCAGCACCCCGCTCAGGACGAGCAGCAGGGTGTGGACGCTGGTGTAACCGGCGGGCCGGAACGCCTCCAGGACGTATCCGGCGGCGCCCGTCGCCAGCCAGACCCCGAACAGCGCCCGGCGGGACTCGCGCAGGCCGAGCGCGACCGTCAGCGCGCAGTAGCCGACGACGAGCGGCGGCGTCCAGGGCCACAGGTGGGCGCGCGGGCCGTCGGCGGCGAGCAGCACGAGCGCGCCGAGCACGTCGGCGGCGAAGACGACCCACCAGGCCTGGAGGGGGCGGGTGACGGCGAGCAGCAGCGGCGCGGTCTGCGCGGTGCCGATCGCGCCGGCGAGGGCGCCTGCGACGCCGTAGTCCCCGGCGAGGAGGTGGACGGTGGTGGGGAGCAGCGAGGCGACGAGGGCGAGCGCGACGACGTACGGGAGCAGCCGCACCCAGCGGGAGGCGGCGTCGGCGAGCAGGGGCGCCCCGGGGGTGGTCGGGGTGGTGAGCGCGGCCCCGAACCCCTGGAACGCCTCGCGCACCCCGGCGACCGCCCGCCGGGCACCCGCCCCGTAGGGGCCGGGCCGGCGATCGGGGGCCCCGGGCGGGGGAGCAGGGGACGGCTCGGGCCGGGGCGGGGTGGGCGGCTCGGGCCGCGGTGCGCTGGTCATGGCCCGCCCAGCGTAGGCAGCGGCCCCGGCCCCCGGCGTCATACCGGGGACCGGGGTGCGGCCGGGTGCTCCTGATACCGGGGTACGACCCGGGGGCTCCCCGGAGCCCGGAGCTCAGGACTCCTCAGAGTTCGGAACTCAGAGTTCCGCGAGCAACTCCGCCTTCTTCGTGGAGAACTCCTCGTCCGTCACGAGCCCCGCCCGGTGCAGCTCGCCCAGGTGCCGAATCCTTTCTGCCACCGCCCCGGGTGTCCGGGACCCGACCGGCACGGGGGCGCGGTCCGAGGCCCGGATCGCCGCGAGGACCGCCGCCGCGAAGGGGAGGGACTCGTGGACCAGCCCGTAGCCGAGGCCGAAGACGACGGACGCCGGGTCGTGGTCGGGCTGGCTGGGCCGGGGCCCGCCGTCCCGGCTCAGCAGCCGCAGGTGCCCGTCGAAGACGTCGGGCGAGCGCCACTCGACCCCGCAGAGGTCCCGTACCGAGAAGGTCTGGTCACCGGCCTTCCACTTCTCCGAGGACGCCCCCGTCCAGAACCAGCGGAACGCGACCTCCGCACTGCCGTCGAAGGACGCCTTCCCGTCGTACGCCTTGAAGGACAGCGGTCCCGACGGCGGCGCCACGAGGAACCGCTCGGCGGGCGTCACGCCCCCGTCCGCCCCGTACGGGTCCCCGGGCACGTCGAACGCCCCGCCGCGGTCGGGTCCGTCGAGCGCGTCGAGTCCGTCGTACGGGGCGCTCCCGCCGTGTCCGGCGGCCCCCGCGGCCCCCGGCTCCGGCGGCAGCAGCGCCCGCAGCTCGTCCCGGTAGTACTCGGCGAGCGTCTCGCGGTCCGCCGGCAGCACGAGCCGGTACGGATCGCAGCTCTCCTTGAGCTGCCCCGCGGCCGCCTCCATCAGCGGATCGGCGCCCGGTCTCGGCACGGCGTGCAGCACGACGGTGTTCCGTTTCCCGGGCGTGAGCGTCACGGACGCCAGCGCTTCGTACGGTACGCGGCGTTCGCGCAGCACCTGGTACAGCTTCGGCGTGCGGATCCCCCGTTCGAAGCGGATGACGAGGGCGTCGCTCTCGAACTCCCAGGCGGCATGAATTCCGGCCAGCACATCACCCATACGCCTCATCGTAAGCGGCGCCCGCTCCGGCGTCGCCCCTGTGAAAGGTCCCGAAATTACGGGATCTACGCGCGTCGGGACCCTTCCGCGCCGGATATTCCGTCGTGGCAGGCGCCGTCGGCACGTGCGCAGACCAGCCGCGGGTAGGCGCCGACGCCTATCGCGGCGAAGTTCCCGAGGCTCACCGTCCCCGGCGCGAAGTAGCCGCTGTGGCCGACGGCCCCGCCCGCCGAGAGCAGTCGCGCGCCGAACTCGGGTGCCACCGGGTCCGCCCCGTGCCCGATCCCGCCCACCTCCAGGTGGGGCACGTCGGCGATCCAGTCGTCCGCGTCCCGCATGGCCCAGATCCGGGCCGGGGTGGCGAGGTCGGCGGCCCGCTCCACCCGCATGCCGGGGCTTCCGGAGACGGCCACGTCCGTCACCCGGGCGGGCAGCCGGGGCGCGGCGACCCCGCAGAGCACGGAGCCGTAGCTGTGGCAGAAGAGCGCCACCCGGGCGTCCCCGGGGAGGGCCTCGGTCAGCCCGACGAGCCGCGCGGCGCCCGACTCGGCGAGCCGGCCGGTCAGCGCGTCGACGCCGAGCCCGGCGGGCGCGGTGTAGTCGGCCCAGGCGATCACCGCGACCCCGGTCCCGGGCGCGGCCCGCCGCTCGGCGTCGTAGAGGGCCTGCGCCATGCCGACGGGGGCCCCGTACCGGCCGTGGGTCCGCTGGAAGGTGAGGAGGTTGGTGTCGACGCCGGGCACGACCACCGAGACGCGCCGGGCCCGCTCCAGGTCCCCGAGGACCTCGGCGGCCCGGCCCGTGCCCGTCGGGTCGAACGCGAGGATCTGGCGGCCCGGCCGCAGCAGCGAGGCGAAGCGGTCGGTCCGGCGCTGCGCCTCGTGCCGGCCCTCGGGGGAGAGCCGGGGGTCGTCGGCCCTGCCGCGCTCGGCGCCGTACGCGCGGGCGAGCGTGATCCGGTTGGCGCGGTAGCGGAGGGCGACCGGGGCGCCGTTGAGGTTGCCGACGACGAACGGGTGCCGCGCGGCGAGCCGGGCGCCGCCCGCCGGGCCGAGCCCGGCGAAGAACGCCGCGACGGTCCGGGGCGGGGCCGCCGGGTCGGGCAGCGGGCGGTGGTCGACCCGGTCGCGCGTCCAGGCGGCGAGCGCGGCCTCGCGGGAGGGGCCCGGCGGGGGCTGGTGCCGGACCGTGGTCCACCCGGTGGTCGCGAGGAGCACGAGCACGACGACGAGCGCGAGCAGGGCGCGCGCGGCGACGGGGGCGGGAGCGGTGTCGGCAGGTGTCACGGGCCGCCACCCTACGGGGCGGTGGGGGCGGTTCCGTACCAGGTGGGACGGAGGTCACGCTTCCGTGGAACGGGGAACCGGGAGGGGCCGGGAAGCGTCCGGCACCGGGCCGGGGAGCGTTCCTTCGGGGGCTTCGGGGGCTTCCCGTACGGGCCCCGGAGTCTCCCCGTACGGGCTCAAGAGCCTTCCCGTACGGGCCCCGAAGCCGTTCCCGTACGGGCCTCGGAACCTTCCCGTACGGGCCCCTGGGCCTTCCCGTACGGCCGGCCCCTAGGGGGCGTTCCGCCGGTCCCGCCAGTGCGGGGTCAGGGCCGGGCCGAGGTGGTCGAGGTACTGCTCGGTGAGCGCGCGGATGGCCTCCAGGCTCTGGTCCGCGCCCCGGCCCCACATCTGCCCGGTCACCCGCATCACCCCGCTGAACGCGGCCACCGCGATCCGGGGCCGCGGGTCCGCGTCCACGTCGACGCCCTCGCGCTCGGCGATGATCCGGGCGATCGTCTCCTCCATCTCGGTGGAGCGGCGCAGGTGGACGGCGAGCAGCGCGGGCGTCGACTCGATCAGCTGGAAGGTGCGCAGGTACAGCTCGACCGGGACGACCGCGGTGATGGCCTCGCCGATGGTGTCCCAGGAGGAGAGGACGGCGTTGCGCATCGCGTCGAGGGGGCCCTCGGCCGGGGGCCGCTGCTCCAGGGAGCGGACGAAGCGCTCCTCCACCATCTGCTGGACGGCGAAGGCGACCTCCTCCTTGGAGGAGAAGTAGCGGAAGAAGGTGCGCTGGGAGACCTCGACGGCCTCGACGATCTCGTCGACCGTGGTCCGCTCGTAGCCCTGGGCGGTGAAGAGTTCGAGGGCCACCCGGATCAGCGCGTCACGCGTCCGCTGTTTCTTCCGCTCGCGCAGACCGGGCAGGGTCACCTCGGGTTCCTCTTCTCCGGCGCCACAGGCGCTTTGCGGGGGTTTCTTCCGGCTCAGCGTACCTGTGAGCTACGTGACAGTTACCGACGCGTGAATCGCTTTGTCAATTGTCAGCGACTGTCACTAGCCTCGGTGTATGACTAGTCAGACCACCGTGGAAAAGGCCCCGCAGGGCCAGGGGGGTACCCCGGGACCCGTATCGGGTCCGGCGAAGGGACTGCGCGGCCATCCCTGGCTGACCCTGTTCGCCGTCGCCGTGGGCGTGATGATGGTCGCGCTCGACGGCACGATCGTCGCGATCGCCAACCCCGCCATCAAGGCCGATCTCGACGCCTCGCTCGCCCAGGTCCAGTGGATCACCAACGGCTACCTGCTCGCGCTCGCCGTCGCCCTGATCACCGCCGGCAAGCTCGGTGACCGCTTCGGCCACCGCCAGACCTTCCTCATCGGCATCGCCGGCTTCGCCGCCGCCTCCGGCGCGATCGGCCTCTCCGACTCGATCGCGGCCGTGATCGCCTTCCGCATCCTCCAGGGCCTCTTCGGCGCCCTGCTGATGCCGGCCGCCCTCGGCCTGCTGCGCGCCACCTTCCCCGCCGAGAAGCTGAACATGGCGATCGGCATCTGGGGCATGGTCATCGGCGCCTCGACGGCCGGCGGCCCGATCGTCGGCGGCCTGCTCGTCGAGCACGTCAGCTGGCAGTCCGTCTTCTTCATCAACGTGCCGGTCGGCGTCGTCGCGCTCGTCTTCGGCCTGGTGATCCTGAAGGACCACCGCGCGGAGAACGCGCCGCGCTCCTTCGACATCCCCGGCATCGTGCTGCTCTCCGGCGCCATGGGCACCCTGGTCTGGGGCCTCATCAAGGCCGGCGAGTCCTGGGGCTGGGGCGGCGCCAAGACGTGGGGCTGCCTGCTCGGCGCGGTGCTCCTCTTCGTGCTCTTCGCCCTCTGGGAGACCAAGGTCAAGGAGCCGCTCATCCCGCTGGCCATGTTCCGCTCCGTGCCGCTCTCGGCCGGTGTGGTGCTGATGGTCCTGATGGCCTTCGCCTTCATGGGCGGCCTGTTCTTCGTGACCTTCTACCTCCAGGGCGTGAAGGGGCTCAGCCCGGTCGACAGCGGTCTGCGCCTGCTGCCGCTGACCGCGATGATGATCGTCTCCTCGCCGCTGGCCGGCGCGCTGATCACCAAGTTCGGTCCGCGCGTGCCGCTCGTCGGCGGCATGGTCTGCACGGCCGCCGCGATGTTCGGCATGATCACGCTCTCCGAGGGCACCGACACCCTCGTCATGTCCCTCTGGTTCGCCCTCCTCGGCCTGGGCCTCGCCCCGGTCATGGTCGGCGCCACCGAGGTCATCGTCGGCAACGCCCCGCTGGAGCTCTCCGGCGTGGCCGGCGGTCTGCAGCAGGCCGCCATGCAGGTCGGCGGCGCGCTCGGCACGGCGGTCCTCGGCGCCGTCATGTCCTCCAAGGTCTCCGGCGTCTTCGCGGACAACTGGAAGGCGGCCGGCATCCCGGCCCCGCCCAACCCGCAGCTGGAGCAGGCCGCCGAGTTCGGCATGGTCCCGCCGGAGCTGGCCAAGGCGCCGGGCATGACCCCCGACCTCGTCCAGGTGATCGGCGGCGTCATCCACGACACCTTCCTCCAGGGCATGGGCCTGGCCTTCACCGTCGCCGGTGTCGTCGCGGTCGTCGCGGCGGGCGTCGCCCTGCTGACCAAGCGCGGCGAGAATGCGGAGGCGGGCATGGGCGGCGCCCACATCTGATCTGCGGGTCCTCTTCTCGCGCGGGTTTCTCGCGAGTCTTTCGCACGGCCCCCGCCGGACCTGGTCCGGCGGGGGCCGTCGCCCGTTCGGGTGAAGAAGCTTTGGCCCCCTTCTCAACAGGCGGTGACCTCCGGCAGAGTTATCGTCACGGAGAGTGACGAAACCGGGGGTTGAGAACCTTGAACGACCTGCGTACGAAGCGACTGCTGACGACCGCCGTCCTGGCGGTCCTGCTCCTCACCGCCCTGCCGGGCGCGGCGACCGCCACGACGACCGGCAAGGCACCTGCTGCGGCGACCGGCAAGGCGACAGCCGGGGCCACCGGCCCGGGGGTGACGCTCGGGGCCTGCGGTCCCGGAAAGCTCTGCCTCTGGCCCAAGCCCGACTTCAAGGGCAGGGTCCGGACCCACGAGCTGGCCACGACCGACGTCGACAGCTGCGTCGCCCTGCCGGCCGGCACCTCGGCCCAGTCCCTCGCGAACCGCACCGGACGGCCGGTCACCACCTACCAGTCCGCCGAGTGCGCGGAGACGGGCGAGTTCGAGACCTACCCGGGGAAGGGCACCTGGGTGCCGCAGTCGCCCCACGAGATCAGAGCGTTCAAGATCTGGGAGCGGTAGGGGCGGAGGCGGGAGACGGCACGGAGCGGCCCGGGAAACGCCGAGGGGCGGCGGAACCACCGGTCCCACCGCCCCTCGGCTCCCCTTACGGGGTACGGCTCACGCGTCGCCGCCCGCCGCGCCCGGCTCCGCCGCCGCCACGTCGAGCAGCTGGTAGCGGTCCACGGCCTGCTTCAGGGCCGACCGCTCGACCTTGCCCTCGCGGGCCAGCTCGGTCAGCACCGCGAGCACGATCGACTGGGCGTCGATGTGGAAGTAGCGACGGGCCGCGCCGCGCGTGTCCGCGAAGCCGAAGCCGTCCGCGCCCAGCGAGGTGTACGTGCCCGGGACCCAGCGGGAGATCTGGTCCGGCACCGAGCGCATCCAGTCCGAGACCGCCACGAACGGACCCTCGGCGCCCTGGAGCTTGCGCGTCACGTACGGGACGCGCTGCTCCTCGTCCGGGTGGAGCAGGTTGTGCTCCTCGACGGCCACGGCCTCGCGGCGCAGCTCGGTCCAGGAGGTGGCGGACCAGACGTCGGCCCGCACGTTCCACTCCTCGGCGAGGATCCGCTGCGCCTCGATCGCCCACGGCACGCCGACGCCGGAGGCCATGATCTGCGCGGGGATCGTGCCCGCCTCGGCCGGCTTGAACCGGTGGATGCCCTGGAGGATGCCCTCCACGTCCACGTCCTCCGGCTCGGCCGGGTGCTGGATCGGCTCGTTGTAGACGGTCAGGTAGTAGAAGACGTCCTCGGCCTCGGGGCCGTACATCCGGCGCAGGCCGTCCTTGACGATGTGCGCGATCTCGAAGCCGAACGCCGGGTCGTAGGCGATGCAGGCCGGGTTGGTGGAAGCGAGGAGGTGGGAGTGTCCGTCCGCGTGCTGGAGGCCCTCGCCGGTCAGCGTCGTGCGGCCGGCGGTGGCGCCGAGGACGAAGCCGCGCGCCAGCTGGTCGGCCATCTGCCAGAACTGGTCGCCGGTCCGCTGGAAGCCGAACATCGAGTAGAAGACGTACACCGGGATCAGCGGCTCGCCGTGCGTGGCGTACGCGGAGCCGGCGGCGATCAGCGAGGCCGTGCAGCCGGCCTCGGAGATGCCGTCGTGCAGCATCTGGCCGGTCGGCGACTCCTTGTAGGCGAGGAGGAGTTCGCGGTCCACCGCCTCGTACTGCTGGCCCAGCGGGTTGTAGATCTTGGCGCTCGGGAAGAACGCGTCCATGCCGAAGGTGCGGTACTCGTCGGGGGCGATCAGCACGAAGCGCTTGCCGATCTCCTTGTCCCGCATGAGGTCCTTCAGGATGCGGACGAACGCCATGGTGGTGGCGATCGACTGCTGGCCCGAGCCCTTCTTGGCCGCCGCGTAGGCCTTGTCGTCGGGGAGCTCCAGCGGCTTCGCCCGCACGACCCGGGTCGGCACGTACCCGCCGAGCGCCTCGCGGCGGTCGTGCATGTACTGGATCTCCTCGGAGTCCCGGCCCGGGTGGTAGTACGGGGGCAGCCCCTCCTCGATCTGCTTGTCCGTGACCGGGATGTGCAGCCGGTCGCGGAAGCGCTTGAGGTCGTCGACCGTCAGCTTCTTCATCTGGTGGGTCGCGTTGCGGCCCTCGAAGTTGGGGCCGAGCGTCCAGCCCTTGACGGTCTGCGCGAGGATCACGGTCGGCTGGCCGGCGTGGGCCTTCGCCGCCGCGTAGGCCGCGTAGATCTTCCGGTGGTCGTGGCCGCCGCGGCCCAGGTGCAGGACCTGCTGGTCGCTCATGCCCTCGACCATGGCCCGCAGCCGCTGGTCGTCGCCGAAGAAGTGGTCCCGGATGTAGCCGCCGGTCTCCGTGGCGTACGTCTGGAACTGGCCGTCCGGGGTGGTGTTCAGCTTGTTGACCAGGATGCCGTCCCGGTCCTGCGCGAGCAGCGGGTCCCAGGAGCGGTCCCAGATCAGCTTGATGACGTTCCAGCCGTTGCCCCGGAAGATCGACTCCAGCTCCTGGATGATCTTGCCGTTGCCGCGCACCGGGCCGTCGAGCCGCTGGAGGTTGCAGTTGACGACGAAGGTGAGGTTGTCCAGGCCCTCGCGGGCCGCGATGGAGAGCTGGCCGAGGGACTCCACCTCGTCCATCTCGCCGTCGCCGAGGAACGCCCACACGTGCGACTTGGAGGTGTCGGCGATGCCGCGCGCCTCCATGTAGCGGTTCATCCGGGCCTGGTAGATCGCGCCGAGCGGGCCGAGGCCCATCGACACGGTCGGGAACTCCCAGAAGTCCGGCATCAGCCGCGGGTGCGGGTAGGAGGAGAGGCCGTTCGGGAACTTCGACCTCTCCTGGCGGAAGCCGTCGAGCTGGGCCTCGTTCAGCCGGTCGAGCAGGTACGCGCGGGCGTAGATGCCGGGGGAGGCGTGGCCCTGGAAGAAGATCTGGTCGCCGCCGTCGCCCTCGTCCTTGCCGCGGAAGAAGTGGTTGAAGCCGACGTCGTAGAGGGAGGCCGAGGAGGCGAAGGTCGCGATGTGGCCGCCGACGCCGATGCCCGGGCGCTGGGCGCGCGAGACCATCACGGCCGCGTTCCACCGGGTGGCGTTGAGGACCTTGCGCTCGATCTCCTCGTTCCCGGGGAAGAAGGGCTCGTCCTTGGTGGCGATGGTGTTGACGTAGTCCGAGCTGCGCATCTCGGGCACGGCCACGCGCTTCTCGCGGGCGCGCTCGATCAGGCGGAGCATGAGGTAGCGGGCCCGGGCCCGGCCCCGCTCGTCGACGGCAGCGTCGAGGGAGTCGAGCCATTCCTGGGTCTCTTCCGGATCGAAGTCCGGGACCTGGCTGGGAAGGCCGCCAATGATGATCGGGTTGCGATCGGATCCGGGAGCCACGCTCTTCCTTCGCTGTTCGGGGTGGTCACGGGGCCACGGGGTGGTCGGGATCTCCATCGTGTACCCCGCCGACACCGGACGTCATCTTTACCGAGGGGTAACCCTTCGGGGCGTCCTCCAGGTGCCAGGGTGTGGTCAAATCGCAACCTTACGCCCAACCCGCGCATGCGTTTCGTCCGGGCGTTCGGCAGACTGAAGAGTCAGAAGTCCTCGAAAGCGGACGAACCGCTCGCACCCGATCACGGAGGGGGTCCCGCAGTGCCGGAAGTTGCGGCGAGACGGCCCCAAACGTCACCGTTTCGGCGGTCTCCGGGGCCGGGTACTTGCGCGATCCGCCCCGGCACGTGTGGACTACGGCCAGCGCCGCGCGCACACGCGCGGCCCACAAGCATTTTCCGAATGAGCAGGAGGCAAGCCGTGAGCGCGACCGCGGACCACGCGGAGGAGCGGACCAACCCGGCATCCAGGCTGGGGTTCGAGCCCGGACAGGTGGTCCAGGAGATCGGCTACGACGACGACGTCGACCAGGATCTCCGTGAAGGCATCGAGTCCATCATCGGGGCCGATCTCGTGGACGAGGACTACGACGACGTCGCCGACGGCGTCGTCCTGTGGTTCCGCGACGAGGACGGCGATCTCACCGACGCCCTGGTGGACGCCATCGGTTTTCTGGAGGACGGCGGCATGATCTGGCTGCTGACTCCGAAGACCGGCCGCGACGGCTACATCGAGCCGAGCGACATCAACGATGCCGCGCAGACCGCTGGTCTCTCCCAGACCAAGAGCATCAGCCTCGCCAAGGACTGGGTGGGCACCCGCCTGGCCTCTCCGAAGCGCTGATCACCCACGCCGCGACGAGCCCCCGCAGGACCCGGTCCTGCGGGGGCCTTCGCGCACCGGCGCGGGTCCTTCGGTCCGCCGTGCGCGGACACGGCTCCGTGTCCGGGGGCGGGCCCCTTCGCGCACCGGCGTAGGGTGGGGTTCACCGTTTCGGCCCAGGGCCCGGGTTCCGTCGGCCCGGTGCCGCGGGCCCCGTCGAGAGGGACGCGCACGCGATGGCGATCGAGGTCGGCACCGAGGCCCCGGATTTCGAGCTCAAGGACAACCACGGGCGCACCGTGCGGCTCGCCGACCTCCGCGGCGAGAAGAACGTCCTGCTGTTCTTCTACCCCTTCGCCTTCACCGGCGTCTGCACCGGTGAACTGCGCGAGCTCCGCGCCAACCTCCCGGCGTTCGTCAACGACGACACCCAGCTCCTCGCCGTCTCCGCCGACTCCGTCCCCACCCTGCGCGTCTTCGGCGACCAGGAGGATCTGGAGTTCCCGCTGCTCTCCGACTTCTGGCCGCACGGCGAGGTCTCCCGCGCCTACGGCGTCTTCGACGAGGAGAAGGGCTGCGCGGTGCGCGGCACCTTCGTCCTCGACAAGGCGGGAACCGTCCGCTGGAGCGTCGTCAACGCCCTGCCGGACGCCCGCGACGCCGCCGCCTACGTGAAGGCGCTGGAAGCCCTCTGAGGGGCCCGGGCGGGGTTCCGGAGGGCCTTCCGGGCGCTCTCCGGGGCCGACACCCTCGGATTCACCGGGCGAATCGACTGTTTCGACCGGGAACCCGTCACTAGGATCCAGACGTTGATCCGATGCCAACGCACGACTGGGGGCGCTGCCCCTGGAAACCTATGGAGGGACTCGTGGGAGTCAGCCTCAGCAAGGGCGGCAACGTCTCGCTGACCAAGGAGGCCCCTGGCCTCACCGCCGTGACCGTCGGTCTGGGCTGGGACGTCCGCACCACCACCGGTACGGACTTCGACCTCGACGCCAGCGCCATCCTGGTGAGCGAGGAGGGCAAGGTCCGCAACGACCAGGACTTCGTCTTCTTCAACAACCTGAAGAGCGCCGACGGCTCCGTCGAGCACACCGGTGACAACCTCACCGGCGAGGGCGAGGGCGACGACGAGCAGGTCAAGGTGAACCTGGCGGGCGTGCCGGCCGACGTGGCCAAGATCGTCTTCCCGGTCTCGATCTACGACGCCGAGAACCGCCAGCAGTCCTTCGGCCAGGTGCGCAACGCGTTCATCCGCGTCGTGAACCAGGCCGGAGGCGCCGAGATCGCCCGGTACGACCTCTCCGAGGACGCCTCGACCGAGACCGCCATGGTCTTCGGCGAGCTGTACCGCCACGGCGCGGAGTGGAAGTTCCGCGCCGTCGGCCAGGGCTACGCCTCGGGCCTGCGCGGCATCGCGCAGGACTTCGGCGTCAACGTCTGAGCCGAACCGCACGAACCGTCCGGCGCCGCACTCGGAAGTGCGGCGCCGGACGTGCCTCATCATCCACCGGGGAGGAACAGAACCATGGGCGTCACGCTCGCCAAGGGAGGCAACGTCTCCCTCTCCAAGGCCGCACCCAACCTCACCCAGGTCCTCGTCGGGCTCGGCTGGGACGCGCGCTCCACCACCGGAGCCCCCTTCGACCTCGACGCCAGCGCCCTGCTCTGCCAGGCCGGCCGGGTGCTCGGGGACGACTACTTCGTCTTCTACAACCAGCTCCGCAGCCCCGAGGGCTCCGTCGAGCACACCGGTGACAACCTCACCGGCGAGGGGGACGGCGACGACGAGTCCCTGGTCGTGGACCTCACCAAGGTGCCGGCCCACTGCGACAAGATCGTCTTCCCGGTCTCGATCCACGACGCCGACAACCGCGGCCAGAGCTTCGGCCAGGTCAGCAACGCCTTCATCCGGGTCGTCAACCAGACGGACGGTCAGGAGCTCGCCCGCTACGACCTCTCCGAGGACGCCTCCACCGAGACCGCGATGATCTTCGGCGAGCTATACCGCTACAACGGCGAATGGAAGTTCAGGGCGGTGGGTCAGGGGTACGCGTCCGGGCTGCGGGGCATCGCTCTAGACTTCGGGGTCAACGTTTCGTAAAGCCATGTAATTTCACGATGGGGTAGACAGTGGTTCTGAAAACCTTCGGCTGGTCGTTCGCCATCACGGCGCTCGGCCTGGCCTTCGCCGCTTGGCAGTGGGGGTGGGAGGCGTTCGGGGTCGTTCTGATCCTGTCGATCCTCGAGATCTCGCTGTCCTTCGACAACGCGGTCGTCAACGCCGGAATCCTGAAGAAGATGAACGCCTTCTGGCAGAAGATCTTCCTCACGATCGGCATCCTGATCGCGGTCTTCGGCATGCGGCTGGTCTTCCCCGTCGCGATCGTCGCCATCAGCGCCAAGGTCGGACCGATCGAGGCCGTCCAGCTCGCCCTGGACGAGCCCGAGCGGTACGAGGCCCTGGTCACGGACGCCCACCCGGCGATCGCCGCCTTCGGTGGCATGTTCCTGCTGATGATCTTCCTCGACTTCATCTTCGAGGACCGCGACATCAAGTGGCTCTCCTGGCTGGAGCGTCCGCTGGCCAAGCTCGGCAAGGTCGACATGCTGTCGGTCTGCGTCGCGCTCATCGTCCTGCTCGTCACGGCGATGACCTTCGCGACGCACGCGCACACCAGCGTCGGGCACGTGGACAAGTCCGCGACCGTGCTGCTCTCCGGTGTCGCCGGTCTGATCACCTACCTCGTCGTCGGCGGCCTCTCCGGCTTCTTCGAGAACAAGCTGGAGGAAGAGGAGGAGCGCGAGCACGAGGAGGAGGAGAAGGCCAAGGCCGAGGGCAAGCCGGTCTCGGCGGTCGGCCTCGCCGGCAAGGCCGCGTTCTTCCTGTTCCTGTACCTGGAAGTCCTCGACGCCTCGTTCTCCTTCGACGGCGTCATCGGCGCCTTCGCCATCACGAACCACATCTTCTGGATGGCGCTCGGCCTCGGCATCGGCGCCATGTACGTCCGTTCGCTCACGGTCTACCTGGTCCGCGAGGGCACCCTGGACGACTACGTCTACCTGGAGCACGGCGCGCACTACGCGATCGGCGCGCTCGCCGTCATCCTGCTCGTCACCATCCAGCACGAGATCAGCGAGCTCATCACCGGCTCCATCGGCGTGATCCTGATCGCCCTGTCCTTCTGGTCGTCCGTCCGCCGCAACAAGGCGATCGCGGCGGCCGAGGGCGGCTCCCCGGGAGACAAGACAGAGGTCACGTCGGGGGTGTGACACCCCTGATAACGAGGAACGCTTCACTGCGGGGCGGCCGGAGCACCCGGCCGCCCCGCGGGCATGTGGGGACGCGGACGAGCGGTGGGGGTGGGGGCGGCATGGCCTTCTGGGACAACCTGTTCACGGGGAGGGCGGCGCAGTTCGACTCGGGCAACGCCGTGTCGAACGCGATCGACCTGACGAAACGGCGCCCGTCCGTCTCGCTCACCAAGCAGGGGGCCGCCACCGGCAACCTCCGGGTGAACCTCTCCTGGCGGATGCGGACCTCCGACATCGAGGGCCGCTCCCGCCAGAGCGGCCGGCTGCTGCGCAACCCCGCCCAGTTCTTCAAGCCCGAGGTCGTCCAGGCGCACACCCAGGGCATGGTCAACGTCGACCTCGACCTGGGCTGCCTCTACGAGCTGGCCGACGGCTCCAAGGGCGTGGTGCAGCCGCTGGGCAACTTCTTCGGCGACCTGAACGCGGCCCCGTACGTGAAGCTGAGCGGGGACGACCGCTTCGGCGGCTCCTCCGGGGAAACGATCTTCGTCAATCTGGACCAGCGCGACGCGATCAAACGGCTGCTGTTCTTCGTCTACATCTACGACCAGACGCCGGCCTTCGACCGCACCCACGCCAAGGTCACGCTCTACCCGAGCAACGGCCCCCGGATCGAGATCGAGCTCGACGAGCGGGCCCCGCAGGCCCGCTCCTGCGCGGTCTTCTCCCTGGAGAACGTCAAGGGCGACCTGACGGTCCGGCGCGAGGTGCGGTTCGTGTACGGCTTCCAGGCGGAGCTGGACCGGCTGTACGGGTGGGGCCTCCAGTGGGGCCGCGGCTACAAGACCAAGACGTGACGGGCGGGCGCCGTGCCCACCGGGACCGTCTCAGGGCCTGACGAACTGGGGACCCATCGGCGGCATCCGGAAGTCCGGGGCCGGGTTCTGCTCGGGAGCGCCCACGGGCTGCGGATAGCCGTACGCAGGGGCCGGGACGTCCGCCGGCCGCTGCGGGTAGCCGTAGGCGGGCGCCCGGTCCGGCCGGGGCGGCACCGTCGGCTGCGGCGGCACGGGAGGGCGGACCACGGTCGCGTCGAGGCCGGAGGCGCCGGCGGGCGTGCCGTGGGCCGGGGAGCCGGTGGGGGCGCCGTCCGGGTCCCGGGAGGCCTCCGGGGCCCCGGGAAGGCCGTCGTGGCCCTCCTGGGCGCCTTCCTGGGCGTCCTCGTCGACCGAGATGCCGAAGTCGGTGGCGAGGCCGACGAGGCCCGTCGGATAGCCCTGGCCCACCGCGCGGAACTTCCAGCCGTCCCCGCGCCGGTACAGCTCGCCGCAGATGACCGCCGTCTCCTCGCCGGTCTCCGCCGTCACCTCGAACAGGGCCAGCGGCTCGCGCCCGGGCCCGGTGGCGTCGTACAGCAGGATCCGCAGGTCGGAGACGGAGCGGAAGGTGCCGCCGTCGGAGGAGGCCGCGACCACCACCCGGTCGACCGAGGCGTCGAGGTTGCCGAGGTCGGCCTCGACGGTGTCCGTCAGGCCCGAGGCGTCCCGCTTCTTCGGCAGCCGCCGCACGAGCCCCGAGGGGTGGCGCGGCTGGTTGTAGAAGACGAAGTCCTCGTCGGACCGCACGCGCCCGGAGGGCCCGAGCAGCAGGGCCGAGGCGTCCACGTCGGGGACCCCGGGGCCCGGGGTCCAGCGGAGCACGGCCCGTACGGCCGCGGTGTCGAGAGGGACGTTGGAGCCCTTCAGCATCGCGTGCGTCATGACCGCAATCCTGCCCTCCCGGCCGACCCGCGGACAACGCGGGGGCGGTACCGAGACCGGGACGAGACCGACGGACACGGACGGGTTACCTGGATTTCATACGCTGGGGGAACCGGGGATACCCGTACCTACGTACTATTACCGGCCACGTGTCGTCCGGACACAGAGAGGCAGACGGGGTACTCACATGCGTCATTTCGGGCACCTCCCGTCCACGAAGCGGGCCGGGCTGTTCCACCGGGAACCGGCCGAGTTCACGGCCGCGTCGCCCGCGCGCACCCTCGCCACGGCCCTGGGCGCCACGCTCTACAGCCCGGCCACCCGGCCGCGACTCGCCGACGCCGTGCGCAAACAGGCCGCCCGCGGCGTGGTCTCCATGGTGCTCTGCCTGGAGGACTCCATCAGTGACGCCGACGTCGAGGCGGGCGAGGAGAACCTCGTCCGGGAGTTCGCGGACCTCGCCGCCGGCGGCGCGGACGTGCCCCTGCTCTTCATCAGGGTCCGGGAGCCCGGCCAGATCACCGATCTCGTCGAACGCCTCGGCGAAACGATTCACCTGTTGTCCGGATTCGTACTTCCCAAATTCACCGAGAAGCGGGGCCGCGCCTTCCTCGAAGCGCTCGTCGAGGCCGAGCGGACGAGCGGCAGGCGCCTGTACGCCATGCCCGTCCTGGAGTCCCCCGAGCTCCTCCACCTGGAGACCCGGGTCGAGACCCTGGCCGGAATCGCCTCGATCACCGGCGAGCACCGCGACCACGTCCTCGCCCTGCGCCTCGGCGTCACCGACTTCTGCTCCGCCTACGGCCTCCGCCGCTCGCCCGAGATGACCGCGTACGACATCAAGGTCGTCGCCCACGTCATCTCCGACGTCGTCAACGTCCTCGGCCGCGCCGACGGCACCGGCTTCACCATCACCGGACCCGTCTGGGAGTACTTCCGCCCCGGCGAGCGCATGTTCAAGCCCCAGCTGCGCCGCAGCCCCTTCCTGGAGGGCCGCGCCGAGGACCTGCGCACCGCCCTCATCGAGCGCGACCTCGACGGCCTGCTGCGCGAGATCGAGCTCGACCGCGCCAACGGCCTGCTCGGCAAGACCTGCATCCACCCCACCCACGTGGTGCCGGTGCACGCGCTCTCCGTGGTCAGCCACGAGGAGTGGAGCGACGCCCAGGACATCCTGCGGCCCGAGCGGGGCGGCGGCGGGGTGCTCCGCTCCGCGTACACGAACAAGATGAACGAAGTGAAGCCGCACCGCGCGTGGGCCGAACGCATCCTGCTGCGCGCCGAGGTCTTCGGCGTCGCCAAGGAGGACGTCGGCTTCGTGGAGCTGCTCACCGCCGGACTGGCCGGCTGACGAAGGGACGTCGACGACGTGGTGTGGACCGGAACGTGGGTCGCGGAGCGACTGGGCGTCGAACTGATCGGCGACGAGGAGCTGCCGGACCTGTTGGGCCTCGCACTGCGCCGCAACCCCAAGCGCGCGCACCTGCTCGTCTCCGGCGTGCTCGGCAAGCACGTGCCCCAGCGCCCCTCGGTGGTGTACGGCGCCGGCCTCGACCTCGGCCGGCGCGTGCGGGCGCTCCTCGGCGACGAGGAGGCCGCCCGCGCCGTCGTCCTCGGCTACGCGGAGACCGCCACCGCCCTGGGCCACGCCGTCGCCGACGGCCTCGCCCTCGCCCCGTACCTCCACTCCACCCGGCGGCCGGTGCCCGGCGTCGCCCGCGCGGGCGGCTTCGAGGAGTCCCACTCCCACGCCACCTCGCACCTGCTGCTCCCCGAGGACCCCAAGCTGCTCGCGGGCGACGGACCCCTCGTGCTGGTCGACGACGAGTTCTCCACCGGCAACACCGTCCTCAACACGATCAGGGACCTGCACGCGAACTACCCGCGCGAGCGGTACGTCGTCGTCGCCCTCGTCGACATGCGCTCGGCCGCCGACCTCGGCCGCCTGGACGCCTTCGCGGAGGAGATCGGCGCCCGCGTCGACCTGATCGCCCGCGCGGCCGGCACGGTACGCCTCCCGGAAGGGGTCCTGGAGAAGGGCCGGGCGCTGGTGGCGGAGCACGAGACGGCCCCGGAGCCGAAGGCCGCGGCCCCGGCGCCCGGCGCCGTACGGGCCGAGATCGACTGGCCCCGGGGCCTGCCCGACGGCGGGCGGCACGGCTTCACGCCGGAGCACCGGGAGCGCCTGGAGGCGGCCCTGCCGGCCCTGGCCGACCGGGTGGGAGCGGCCCTGGGGGCGGCGTCACGGACCCCCCGGACCCTTCAGGCCCCCCAGGCCCCGGAGACCCCCGAAACCGGCATCGGCACCGGCATAGGCACCGGTACCGCCCCCGGCACGGCCACCGCCCCCGGCACCGATACCGCCCCCGGCGCGGCCACCGCCGCCGGCACCGATACCGCCCCCGGCACCGATACCGCCCCCGGCGCGGCCACCGCCGCCCCCCGCGTCCTCGTCCTCGGCTTCGAGGAGCTGATGTACGCGCCGCTGCGCCTCGGCACCGCCCTGGAGGAGGCCGGGCACGACGTCCGCTACTCCACCACCACCCGCTCGCCCGTCCTCGCCGTCGACGACCCCGGCTACGCGATCCGCACCCGGCTCGTCTTCCCCGCCCACGACGACCCGGCCGACGGCCCCGGCGAGCGCTACGCCTACAACGTGGCGGGCGGGGGCTTCGACGCCGTCGTCCTCGTCGTCGACTCCGCCGCCGACACCCCGGCCCTGCACGCCCCGGACGGCCTCCTGGCCCGGCTCGCGGAACACGTGCCGCACGTGGTCCTCGCGGTGGTCCCCTCGTACGTGCCCGGAACCGCCGGGACCACGCGGACCGTCGAGAACAGCGGAGCCGGCAAAACCACCGTCACCGCCACCGAAGCTCCCGAAAGGAGCTCCATGCTGCCCGAGCCCCTCCGCGGCCCCGCCTTCTCCTCCTACGCACCCGAAGAGGTCGGCTGGCTGCTCCAGGACCTCTCGGACGTCGAACTCGAAGCCCCCACCGAGGAGCGCGAGGAGGCCATCCAGAGCGGCGGCGCCCACTACGCGGAGTCGCTGCCCGTCGAGTACCAGCCCAGCGAGCGCTACCAGGAGCTCTTCCACGCCGCCCTGGAGGGTTCCGCCGCCCGGATCGCCCGCGCGGTCGGCACGGTCACCGAGACCGTCCTCGCCGAGCGCGCCGGCACCCCCGTGCTCGTCTCGCTCGCCCGCGCCGGCACCCCCGTCGGCGTCCTCATGCGCCGCTGGGCGCGGGCCCGCCACGGCCTCGACCTCCCGCACTACGCCGTCTCGATCGTGCGCGGCCGGGGCATCGACGCCAACGCACTGCGCTGGCTCGCCGCCCACCACGACCCCGCCGACGTCGTCTTCGTCGACGGCTGGACGGGCAAGGGCGCCATCACCCGCGAACTCGCCGAAGCCATAGGGGAGTTCGAGGAGTTCGACGGGTTCGACCCGGACATCGCGGTCCTCGCGGACCCCGGCTCCTGCGTCCGCACCTACGGCACGCGCGAGGACTTCCTCATCCCCTCCGCCTGCCTCAACTCCACGGTCTCCGGCCTGATCTCGCGCACCGTGCTCCGCTCCGACCTGGTCGGGCCGGACGACTTCCACGGGGCCAAGTTCTACCGCGAGCTGGCCGGCTCCGACGTCTCCGGGGTCTTCCTGGACGCCGTCGCCGCCCGCTTCGACGAGGTCGCCGCGACCGTCGACACGGACGTCAAGGAGCTCCTGGCCGCCGACCGCGCCCCCACCTGGGAGGGCTGGGCGGCCGTCGAGCGGATCAGCGAGGAGTACGGCATCCACGACGTCAACCTGGTCAAGCCGGGCGTCGGCGAGACCACCCGCGTCCTGCTCCGCCGCGTCCCCTGGAAGATCCTCGCCAAGCGGGGCGCCGACGCGGACCTCGCGCACGTGCGGCTGCTCGCCGAACAGCGCGGCGTCCCGGTCGAGGAGGTCGACGACCTGCCGTACAGCTGCGTGGGCCTGATCCACCCCAAGTACACCAGGGGCGCGACGGGCGCCGACGGCAAGGCGGTGACGTCCCAGTGAGCACGACGACGGGCACGCCCCGGATCCCGACCCCGGCCCCCACTCCGACTCCGAACCCGGCTCCGGCGCACGCCCCGGCCCCCGCCGAGACCCAGGACCCGACCCCGGCCCCGGTGCGGACCTCGGCGCCGGTCCTGGTCGCCAGCGACCTCGACCGCACCCTCATCTACTCGTCCGCGGCCCTCGCCCTCGGCATGCCCGACGCGCTCGCGCCCCGGCTGCTCTGCGTCGAGGTCCACGAGTCCAGGCCGCTCTCCTACATGACCGAGGAGGCGGCCGCCCTCCTGGCGCGGCTGGCCGACGAGACCGTCTTCGTGCCCACCACGACCCGGACGCGCAAGCAGTACCAGCGCATCCAACTCCCCGGCACCGCGCCGAAGTACGCGATCTGCGCCAACGGCGGGCACATCCTCGTCGACGGCGTCTCCGACCGGGACTGGCACGCCTCCGTCCTCGACCGGCTCGCCGGCGAGTGCGCGCCGCTCGCCGAGGTCCGCGCGTACCTCTCCGCCACCACGGACCAGTCCTGGGTGCGCAAGCACCGGGTCGCCGAGGACCTGTTCACCTACCTGGTCATCGAGCGCGACCTGCTCCCCGAGGGCTGGCTGGAGCTCTTCGGCCACTGGGCGGGGGAGCGCGGCTGGACCGTCTCGCTCCAGGGCCGCAAGGTGTACGCGGTGCCGAAGCCGCTCACCAAGAGCGCGGCCGTCCGCGAGCTCGCCCGCCGCACCGGCGCCGCGCTCACCCTGGCGGCCGGGGACTCCCTGCTCGACGCCGACCTGCTGCTCGCCGCGGACCGGGCCTGGCGCCCGGGCCACGGCGAACTGGCCGACAGCGACTGGACCGCCCCCCACCTCGACGTCCTCGCGGAACGCGGGGTCGCGGCGGGGGAGGAGATCCTGCGCCGCTTCAGGGCGGCGGCAGCGGGCTGACGCCCCCGGTCCCGGATTCAGCCGCAGCAACCCCCACCACAGCAACCGCCGCCGCCACCGCCACTCTGCGCGGGGGCGGCGGTGCCGCTTCCGCCGACGGCCACGGCCGAGAGCAGCTTCACGGTGTCGTCGTGCCCGGCGGGGCAGGCGGCCGGGTCGGAGGACTCGGCCATGGGCCGACTGAGCTCGAAGGTGTCGCCGCAGGTGCGGCAGCGGTATTCGTAACGAGGCATGGGGACAGGTTAGAGGCTGCCCGGCGAACCGTCCGGCCGTCCGGCGGACCGCCCCGCCGGTCGGAGCGGCCGCCCGCCCCGCCGGCCGGACCGGTCAGTGACCGGCGCCGCCGCCCCGCTCCTCCCGGATCTGCCCGACGACCCGGGCGGCGGTGGCGCGGACGTCCTCCAGCTCGGTCAGGAAGTGCCAGTAGTCGGGGTGGCGGCCCTCCAGGGAGGCGACCGCCCGGTCGACGCGCGCGACGGCCTGGTCGAGGGGCCCGGCGTGCCGGGGATCGGGGGTGGTCCGCCCGTCCATGGCGAGCCGCTGGGCGTCCCGCACGGCGAACCGGGCGCGGTCGACCTCGGCGTTCGGGTCCTTGGCGACGGCCTCCAGACGGCGCAGCCGGTCGCCGGCGGCCGAGACGGCCTCGTCGGTCGAGTCGAGGAGGGCGCGGACGGTGGAGAGCAGCGAGGTCGCGTCGGGCCAGCGCTGCTCGGCCCGCGCCTTCCCGGCCTCGCCGAGCCGCTCCCCGGCCTGCGCGAGGCTCGCCGCGGCCTGCTCGGGCACGTGCTGGAGGTCCTGCCAGCAGTCGAGCGAGAACCGCCGCCGCAACTCGGACAGGACGGGCTCGACGCCTTCGGCGCGGGTGGTCAGCGCCTCGGTGCGGGTGCGGAGGGAGACGAGCCGCCGGTCGATCTCGGCGGCGCGCTCGGGCAGCCGCTCGGCCTCGGCCCGTACGGCCTCGGCGTCCCGCAGCACCCGGTCGGCCCGCTGGAGGGTCTCGGAGACGCCGTGCCGGCCCGCGCCCTCGTTGAGCCGGGTCAGCTCGGGCCCGAGCCGGGCGAGCCGCAGCGCGAGGTCGTCGGCGCGCAGCCCGCTCTCCCGGACGGCGTCGAGGGCGTCGCTCGCGCCGCGCAGGGCCTGCCGGGCGCGCTCGACGGCGGGCGCCAGCCGGGCGAGCTGGGTCTCGGCCCGCCCGAGGAGCGGGGCGAGCCCGGCCTCGAAGCGGTCGAGCTCGCCCTTCACCCCGTCCAGCTGCTCCTTGGCGCGGGTGAGTTCGGCGCGGGCCCGGGAGGCGGTGGCGGCGTCCAGCTCGTCGCGGTCGAGGTCGTGGGCGTCGACGGCGGTGATGTACGCGTGGCTGACCTGGTCGATGCGGCGCCCGAGCGCCTCGAAGCCCTCGACGGTGCGGAGCGCCTCGGGCGAGCTGTCGACGGCGGTGATGGTCTCTATCGAGATGCGCAGCCCGCGCTGGGCGGTGTCGAGCTCGTAGAACGCGGCCGCGGCGGCGTCCTTGGCGGCCTGCGCCTCGGCCCGCTGCCCCTCGCCCCGCCCGCCGAACCAGCGGCGGGTGCCGCCCCCGGCGAAGGCCCCCGGCAGCATCGCTCCCGCCACCAGGGGCAGCAGGAGCGCCAGCCGGAACGCGGAAGGAATCCCGGGCGCCGACGCGCTCCTCGTATCGCTCGCCGCCACGTGCCTCTCCCCGTGCTGTGTCCGCCGTGCCCGGTCCGGATCCATTCTCCCACCCGGTAGGGACGAACACACGGGCCGGTCAGTTCACCGTACGGACGGTGACGTCGCCGTTGTCGCTGCGAACGCTCACGTTGTTCCCGCTGCTGTCCCGCCGGGGGACGTCGAGCCGGACGTCCCCGTTCCCGCTGCTCCCGGAGAGGGCGTACTCGGCCTTCGGCACCTCCACGGTGATGCCGCCGTTGTCGGTGACGACGTCGACCTTCCGGGGTACGGCTCCGAGGGTGAGCCGGACGTCCCCGTTGGCGGTCCGTACGGCCAGGTCGGTCGACGTGGTGCCGGAGTCGACGACCACGCCCCCGTTCTCGGTGCCGAGGTCGAGCGCCCCGCCGGCCTTGCGCACCCGCACGTCCCCGTTGTCGGTCCGCACCTTCAGGGGGGTGGCGAACCCCTCGGTCGTCACGTCGCCGTTGTCGTTCTCGACGGTGACGGCGACCTTCCGGGGCACCTGGATCCGGTGCACGGACTGGCAGTCGGAGGCGACCGCGTCGCACTCGACCCGCAGCGTCAGCCGCCCGTCGACCAGCTTCCAGCTGGCGTCCGGCCCGGACCCCATGAACACCCACCCGTCGACCTGCCGCTCGACCCGCACGTCGTCGACGTCGGCGGGGGTGATCACCAGCCGTGAGTTGTCGGAGTCGACGGTGAGGGCCTCCCCCGAGAAGGCGAAGTTCTTCTTCTCCACCGGCGCCCCCTCGGCGTCGGCCGTCCCACACCCGCCCACTCCGAACGCGAGGGCGAGAACCCCACCGGAAGCGACCAGCACACGAACCCGACGACCCACGACCACGAAGACCAACCCCCAGAAGACCAAGACGACCCCTCGAACCTACGCCCCGACCACCCTCCGCCACGATCGGGCGACCCACCGTCCCCGGGGTGGGGCTACCCCCCCCGGCCCATCGGTTTGCGGCACCCACCCACAGGCCATGTAGGCTGTTGCCTCTTCCACGGGTGCGTAGCTCAGGGGTAGAGCGCTGCTCTTACAAAGCAGATGTCGGCGGTTCGAAACCGTCCGCGCCCACCAGTGCAGAGGCCCCCGGTCGATCATGACCGGGGGCTTCTGGTGCAACCGGTGGTAGACGGCGGTGACGGGCCGGCCACGGGGAGGGCCCGGGAGCGTGCAGGTCAGCGAGCCGTGTCTTGGGTGGCACGGTCGGCCGTGTCCCTGCCGCAGAGTGCTCGATGGTAGCGAAGGTGTGCTTCGTCGAGCCGGTGGGCGGGGTGCTCGCGGAGCCGGCCGACGGGGTTGTCGTCCGCGGTCGAGCGAACGGTGCCTTCGGCATCGATGTAGATCGCCAGCGTGTCGAACTGGACGTGGTGATTCGGACACAGGACCAGCAGATTGGGCTGTTCGTCGGGACCGTCGTGAGGGCGGCCGAGGCCACGGATGTGGGCTGCTTCGCTGTAAGTGCCGAATCGGGTCGACAACTGGAGGTCGCAGACCTGGCAGCAGTTGTCGTGCAGCTTCTTCACCCTGGCCGTCAGAGCGGTGTCGCGGACGATGCGGGAGGAGGAGAACGTGCGCCGTGCGGCGGGACCGGTTTCCCCTGCCTGCTCCTCTGCGGGATCCTCGACGCCGCCGGCGCTCTCGTAACCGGCCAGTCCCAGTCGTTCCATCAGCGCATGCTGGTCGACGTCTGCCAGGTAGTTCTCCCGCAGGACAGCCACTGCCTGGGACCGCACGAAGGGATCTTCCAACAACCGTGCGGCCTGCTCGGTCACTCCTCCTTCGGGATTGATCCTGTCGAACGCGGCAGCATGGCTCGCGGCAGCCAGCTCGGGCGGGAGGCCGTGAACGTCCCACAGTCGACTCGTCTGCAGGTGCACGAACGGGTACTCGGGGGTGACGGAGGATTCGGGGAGACCGAACTCGGCCAGCAGGCCGCCCACTTCGTCGCGGAACTCCCGCCAAGGTGCAAGGTGGGGCTTGCCCGCTGCCACTCGGGAGATACCCCACAGCAGGGCCAACGGCTTGTGCCTGCTCGGCCGACCGTTTCTCTTGTGGACCCGGAGGCTCCTCAATCTGTCCATGAGCACGCTCACCATGAGCTCGGCGGACGACTCGGTCGGTGTACGGGGCGCCGAACCGGAGTCGCTCGGCCGGTGCGGCACGGGAAGCGGCGGCGAGGGATCACGGCTGCTTTCGATCGAATGTCGAACCGGCTTCCGGTCTTCGGAAGGTCGAAGGGCCCGGCCCCGAAGCTCGGGTATCGCGACATGCCCCTGCTCCACCCACCGGCGCCAGGAACGGGGAGCGAGTTCGAGCGTGTCGGCGGCTGTGAGCTCGGAGTTGCCCCGAGCCTCGATCCAGGCCCAGTCGACCTGATCGTCCTCTGCGCTCAGATCCAGGACGGACAGCTCGTAGCGATAGTTGGGGAAGGGAATTCCCTCTGCCCGTTGCTCGATCTGCTCGGCGCGGTCCATCACCGCCACGCCACAGAATTCGACGTATCCCTTGGGTGTCTTGTTGCGCGTGACCGCGGCGAACACCAGAAGCGGCACGGCCTGAGCACGCTGCTCCGCGGTGAGCCCCCGATGTTCCGCCAGTGCTTCCAGCAATACCGCATTGCCCTGTGTGGTCCCCACCGGCACCGTGTGGTCGACCCGGTGGTCTCCGTAATAGTGGATTCGACCGTTTTCCAGGTCGAACACGTCGTGCCAGGGAGTTTCAGCCGTTCCGGCCTTCCACGGACTGGAGCGGATCAGGATGCACGGACGGCGTGGTCCGCTGAACGCCTTGACCTTGGCCGTCGGATTGATGCCCTTGCTGAGCTGAACCTGGGCAAGCCTCTCGGAGGCGGTGACATGGTGGATGTTCGGGTAGCCGTCGATGAGCGCTACCTCGGGATCCTTGTTTCGGGCGGATCGAAACACGCTACCGACACGCAACAGGCTTCCCATCGGACCTCCCCGTCATGACACCGCTCCGTTTCCCCGATCTTGCCAGGTGCAGGTCTCGGCTTCTCCGCCACGTGGGGTGGAGCTCGTACTGCACGCCGTCTCGACTCCCTGCTTCTCTTTCCGAGAGGGAGCGCGGGTCAGAACGCGCGGGCGAAGACGCGGGCGCCGTTGTGGAAGGTGATGGTCAGGCCCGACTGGGAGGCCGCTTCCGGTTGGGTGGACCAGCGTTCGACGGCCGAGATCTCCGGGGAGGCGGCCTGGGCGAGGGCGGCGGCGAGCCAGGCCTCGGGGGAGTCGGTCTTCCGGGGCGGTTCTCCGGTGGGGACCGGGGTGCCCGCGACCGGTTCGTCGAGGAAGCCCTCGTGCTTGGCGCCCTCGGGCAGCTGGCCGGTGAACTGCCACCGGGTCTCGGTCGTGCCCACCGTGACGACCACGCCGAAGGGGTGCTTGGTGTCGCCGGACTCGGCGAGGGTCTGCACGCGGTCGGCCGTCGGGCTGTTCTTCGCGATGTCGACGACGAGTTCGCTGAATCGCTGGGGACGCATGCCTCTGCGTTTCCTTTCTCCGTGTTTCCTTTCTCGGTCGTCCTTCCATCCTAGGGATCACAGGGAAAAGGGTGAGGTGAGCAGGGGAAAGCCCCGGACCGTGATCGGTCCGGGGCCTTTCGTGTTCGAGGTCGGCCGTTCGGCGTCAGGCCTTGATCACTTCCACCTTCTTGTCGCCCGCCGTCGCCTCGACGACCCACTTGACCGTCCCGGTCTCGCGGTCGCCGGCCGTGGCGGCGCCGACGGCGCCGTGGCCCGCGAGGGCGACGAGGGCGGCGGCGAGGACGCCGAGGGCGATGGCGGCCCTGGTGGAGGTGGTGGTGGTCGGGTGTGCGGTGCGGGCCTGTGCCATGGGGGCTCCCTCAAGTGCCTTTGACGTGCGGTCGGTTGCTTCGTGGCGAACGTACCCCGTGGGGAAGCCGGGGGGAACGGGTGAAGAGTTGACGCAGGTCCAGGAGCGCGGGTGTACTCCCCGCATGGCTGAGGTGGGGGACGCGCCCGAACAGGGTGCGCAGAGCGGCGAGATGACGCCGCAGCGGTACATCGAGACGCGGATCGAGCAGTACCAGGGGTGGTACGACGCCAAGGCGACCCACATGAAGGCGATGCACCTGCGGATGCGGACCGTGTCCGTCGTCGGCGGGGCCCTCGTGCCGGTCTTCGTGAACCTGGAACTGGGCTTCGCGCGGGTCACGGCCACCGTCCTGAGCGTGGTCGTCGTCGCCGCGGTGTCGCTGGAGAGCGTCTACCGGTACCGGGAGCAGTGGAAGAACTACCGCTCGACCGAGCAGCTCCTCGGGCACGAGCGCGTCTACTTCGAGACGAAGGTGGGGCCCTACCGCGGCCTTTCGAAGCGGGAGGCGTTCGCCGTGCTGGTCGCCCGGGTCGAGAAGGCCATCGCCAACGAGAACTCGGCCACCCTGAACGTCATGACGCTCGGCGGACAGGTCAACTCCGACGTGCAGCAGGGCGTTCCCGCCGCCCGCACCGAAAGCGTCCTCGTGGAGAGCGTCCGGGCCGAGAGCGTGAAGGTGGAGAGGTCCCGGGGCGGCGGTGAGCCCGGAGAAGGCCGGGCCGGCGGTGATGCCGGGGAGGGATCGGGCCGGGAGTGAATTCCGAGGAGGGGCCGGGAGTGATTCCGGGGCGGGCGACGGGCATCAGGGGCGGGTCCGCGGCCCCGGGGCCGTTCTCCGGAGCCCGCCCCCGCTCAGGCGCGGTGCCGCCTCAGCACCACGTGTAGTCCACCCGCGTCGAGTTGTACGAGCAGGTGTCGGCGCTCGTGCCGTTCGACCTGCGCAGCGTCGCCGTGTCGCGGTCGTTGTTCCAGACGTACGCCCCGCGGTTCTGGTACACGTTCGCGGCGGTGTTCGTGCCGCGGCCCGTGCGGACCGTCACGATCTTGCCCTTGCCCAGGACGAAGTTGCCGAAGGTGTACTTGTGGTTGGCCGCGTCCGTGAGCGTCCAGCCGCGCAGGTTGACCGCCGCGTTGGTCGTGTTGCGTATCTGCACGTACTCGCCGTTGAGGCTGGCGGTGGACCGGTTGTCCGTGCCGGGGCTGTCGTACCAGATCTTGTAGAGGTGGACCGAGCCGGCGGCCTGGGCCTGCGTGGGCAGCAGGAGGACGCCGGAGACGGCCGCCGCGGTCACGGCCGCGAGCGTGCGTGCACGAAGCATGGATGTCCCTCGATTTCTGCCGGATCCCCGCCGTTGGGGTCCGGCGATCACACAGAATACGCAGCTCCTTCACGACTTCTCCGCACTTCGCGGAAAGTGGGGCCGGGGCGGACGGGGCGGCCGGGTCGAGGTGTTCGCGGGGAGGGTGTGTGGCGCGGGGCCGTCCGTGGGGGCCGCGCGCGAGGCCTTACGCGTCGAAGTCGTACTCCAGCACGTACGACGACGAGTCCAGCGTCATCTCGTTCAGCTCCACCGCCACCCCCGCCTCCGTGAAGGCCGTGCGGTCGATGAGGACCACCGGCGTCCCGAGCTCCAGGGCCAGACCCTCCGACTCCTCCGCCGTCGGCATCCGGGAGCGGATCTCCTCCCGGAAGCGCACCGGCCGCCGGCCCAGCTCGGCCAGGCGCGCGTACGTGCCGCCCGGGCCCGTGTCCCGCTCCGCGATCGGCGTCCCGCGCACCAGGTCGGCCGGGAGGTACGAGACGGAGAGCAGCACCGGCCTGTCGTCCAGGACGAACCGGCGGCTCCGGACGCAGACGGGCGCGCCCGGCGGCAGGTCGAGCGCCTCCGCGATCCGCGCGCCCGCCTCCGCCTCGCCCACCTCGATCCGGTCGACCACCAGGTCCCGGTCCTCCACGTCCGCCGACCAGACCGAACGGCCGCCGCCCCAGTGGTCGCCCGCCAGGCGCGGGATGCCCCGGCGGCGCAGCGGACGGAAGACGCGGACGAACACCCCGGCGCCCTTGCGCGCCTCGGTGAGCCCCTCGGTCCGCAGCACGGAGAGGGCCTGCCGGGCCGTCATCCGCGCCACCTCGTAGGTCGCCATGAGGTCGTTCTCGCCGGGGAGCCGGTCGCCCGGAGCGAAGGCGCCCGACCGGATCGCGTCCCTCAACTCATCAGCGATCCTTTGGTACTTGGGCCGTCGAGCGCTGTCCTGGTCAGTCACGGGTGGACCACTCCCTTCATCTGCGGGACACCCTACGGCGCACCCCTCGACGCGGAAGCACACGTGTACGCCGTCCCGGCCGGTCGATCCATCCATCGGGGGACATCTCTAGAGATACGTTGACAGGGCCGGGTCGCCGCGCTTCCCTGAGTGTCCCCATGCTTCAGGTTCCGGGACGGAGGGGACGCGTGCAGCCACTGCCCGAGGTCGGTGACCTCGTCCGTGACACCGCCACCGGGCGGGTCGGTTTCTATGTGGACAGCGTCTCCGGGCGCTTCCGCATCCGCGCCGTGCACGGCGGCACCGAGTGGGAGGCCGAGCCCGTCGACGTCCAGCTCGCCACGCCCCTGCACGAGCTGCGGGCCCGCACCGCCGAGATCAACGCGCGGAGCAGACGCGGCCTCGGCGGGGTCGGGGTGTAGGGACGCCGGGCCCGGTCGTACGGGCCGGCGTGGTCGTCGCCGGCGCCGTTGTCAGTGGGGCGCGCCACACTGGAGGCATGTGCCGCAGCATCAAGACGCTCCGCCCGCCCGTGCTGCCCGAGGAGGCGACCGAGGACGACATCCGCGCCGCCGCCCTCCAGTACGTCCGCAAGATCTCCGGCTTCCGCGCCCCCGCCGCCCACAACCGCGAGGTCTTCGAGCGGGCCGTGGACGAGATCGCCGGGGCCACCGCGAGACTCCTCGACGGCCTGGAGGTGCGCGGGGCGCACCCGCACCCCGCGGTCAGGAAGCGTGCGCCGGAGCCTCGGCCGGACGCCGTATGAGGTACGCGGCGAGGCCGCCCGCGAGGAAGAGCGCGAGGGTCGACACCCCCGCGCTGAACCAGGTCGCGCCCAGCCACTGACCGCCCAGCCAGCCGAGCCCCACGCTGTACGACGCCCAGACCACGCCCGCGAGCGCCGACCACGGCAGGAACTCCTTGCTCCGCCGCTTCGCCGCGCCCGCGCCCAGCGAGACCACGGAGCGGCCCGCCGGCGCGAAGCGCGCGAGCACCACGAGCAGCCCGCCGCCCCGGGCGAGCGCGGTGCCGAGACGTTCCTGCGCCAGGGAGAGGCGGCGCGAGCGCGCTATCGCCCGGTCCAGCCTGGCCCCGCCCCGGCGCGCCAGCCGGTACGCGAGGAAGTCGCCGAGCACCGAGGCCGTGGCCGCGCAGAGGAGGAGGGGGATCAGCGACGGCACGTCGGGGGAGGAGGCGGTGGCCGTGGCCGCGGTCGCCGCCGTGGCCGCGGTGATGACCAGGAAGCCGCTCGGCAGTACGGGCAGGAAGACGTCGAGCAGGATCGACGTCGCCACCACCGGGTAGATCCATGGACCGGCGGTGAGCGACCGCAGCGAGCCCAGGCTGTCGAGCAGATTCACAGGGGCAGAGCCTACGCGGGACCGGGGGTCCGCCGCCGGTTGGGTGCCGGGCGGGTGCCGGTGGCTCGAGCGGATGTCCAGCGCCGTTGTCCAGCGCCGTTGTCCGGCGCGCGGCCGGGGTGGTGTCGGCGGGGCGGTACAAGGGAGATGCCGGGGCGGTGTTCGGCGCCGGTGTCCGGACGTGCGGGAAACTGAAGGGAATCGTCCGTTCTAAGGTCCGTACCAAACACGCGTCACGTACGGGAAAAGGCCGGAATCCGTGCTGTGGATACCGGCCCCGTCCTGTATGGCGCCGGGACGTGTGGAGTCTCCTGGTCCTGTGCGCCTTCCGGGCCCGTGGAGCGGCGGACCGGTGGATCCGCCGGTCTCCGCGGGCGTCCGTGGGTGTTCTCGGGTGTTCGCGGGTCGGAGTCGGGTCCGTGGCCTGGGTGGGGCCGGGATCCGAGACCGGGGTTCGGGCCGTGGCCGGGCTCTGGCCGTGGCCCGGAGCCGGGATCAGGCCGTGACCGGCGTGCCCTGCTCCTCGCGCTCCTCGGTCCTCTCCTCGCGCGTCGGCGTGTCCGCGCCGTTGCGGGACCCGCTTCCGAAGAGCCGGTCCACGGACAGCGCGCCCGGACCGGTGAAGACGAGCAGCAGGAAGACCCAGCAGAACAGGGCCGAGAGCTCGCCGCCGTTCTGCAGCGGGAAGAGGGCCTCGGGCTGGTGGACCTTGAAGTACGCGTACGCCATCGAGCCCGAGGCCAGGAAGGCGGCGCTGCGCGTGCCGAGGCCGAGCAGGACCAGGGCGCCCGCGACGAGCTGGATCGCCGCCGCGTACCAGCTGGGCCAGGTGCCCGGTTCGACCGTGCCACCGCCCTTGGCCCCGCCGAGCACGCCGAGGAGCGAGGCGGCGCCGTGGCAGGCGAAGAACAGGCCGACGACGATGCGGAAGACGCCGAGCGCGTACGGCTGGGCCCGGTCCAGGCGGGCCGTGAGGCCGGCCGCGCCCGTGGTGCCGGTGGGGGCGCCGGTACCGGTGCCGGTCGCGGCGTCGCTGTCGGCCTTCGCGCCGGCCGCCTCGCCGGACGTGGCCGGGGCGCCGGTATCGCCGGTGTTGCTCATGGGTGGGACTCCTTCGGTCTGGCCTCGTCCGTCGGCGGACGAGGTGGGGGGACGGAACCGATGAGTCCGTAGGTTAGGGTTGCCTCACTAGTACTTGCAAGTTCAACATCGGACCGCCGGGAAGTGTGCGGTCGTGTTCACTTCCCGGCAATCCCGCCGTGACGTTTCTTCAAGCGGTGTGGTGTCAGCAGCCGTTGAGGGCGGACTGGAGGGCGCTCTTCTCGGCGGAGTCGACGCTGAGGTTCCAGTGGTACTTCACGTGCACCCAGGCCCTGACGTACGTGCAGCGGTAGGCCGTCCGCGAGGGCATCCACTTCGCCGGGTCGAGGTCGCCCTTGGCCTGGTTGACGTTGTCCGTGACGGCTATGAGCTGCGGCCGGGTCAGGTCGTTGGCGAAGGACTGGCGCTGGGCGGTGCTCCACGAACTGGCGCCGGAGCGCCAGGCCTCGGCGAGCGGGACCATGTGGTCGATGTCGACGTCGGAGGCGGCGGTCCAGGTGGCGCCGTCGTACTCGGAGTACCAGCTGCCGCTGGTGGCGGCACAGCCGGAGTCCGTGACGACGTTCTTGCCGTCCCGCTTGAGCACGGTCTCGCGCGTGTTGCAGGCGCCGGACTGGGTGATCCAGTGCGGGAAGAGGTCTCGGCTGTAACCCGAGGTGGAACCTTCCGCCTTCACCGTGAGGGCGGCCAGGTAGGTGCGCGCGGTCGCGGCGCTGACCGGGGTGGGCATGGCGGCCTGGGCGGCGGGCGCGGTGGCGAGGAGGCCGGTGACGGTGAGGGTGGCGGAGGTGGCGAGAACGGCGAGTCGACGCGCGTAGACGTTGCGGACGGGCATGTGAACTCCCTTGATGTGGGGGGACCTTGGCGGGTGCCGTCCCCGTGGGGCGCCGGGCGTGCCCGGTCATCGTGGCGGCGCCGGGTTTCCGTACGGGGTGCGCCAGGTAACAGCGTGACGACATGGGCACGTCACATCAAGGGGTGTGCGCGTTCTGGTGGAGCGTCAGATTCCGCTCGGCGGTCGCGGGTTGGGGGGGGCGGAGGGCCCGGTGGTGCGGGGTCGCTGCGCGCGGGGGGCGCTGCGCCGGCGGGGGTGCTGCGCCGACGGGGGTGCTGCGCCGACGGGCGGGGGTTCCGGTCGGCGGCGGGAAGGCCCCGTGAAGCGCGAAGCGCTCGCGCGCGGGCCGGGGGGGGGGGCGCCCGCCGCCGCCGCGGCGGGGGTCCATAACGTGTGGCGCCCCGCGGGGTAGGCCCCCTGGCGGCGCCACCCGGAGGGTGGGTGGGGGGGTTGCCGGCGCCGCGGGGGGGGGTGCGGGGGGGGGGGGTCTTCCCCCGTTCTCCCGCACGCGCGGGCGGCCGGGGCCGGAGCGTCCGGCCGCGCGCGAGCGGGGGTGGAGGTGGGGAGGCGGGGTTACGCCACGGTCGTCAGCGTGATCGTGCCGTCCGCCGCCGCCTCGACCCGCAGGTGGGTGAGGTCGGGCACGTACGTGTCCGGCGCGAAGGCCGCCGCGCGCGGGCCCACGCCCACGACGCGCATGCCGGCCGCGCGGCCCGCCTGGATGCCGGCCTCGGAGTCCTCGAAGACCACGCAGTCCTCCGGCGCGAAGCCCAGCGCTGCCGCGCCCTTCAGGAAGCCCTCCGGGTCCGGCTTGCTGGCCCCGACGTCCTCGGCCGTGACCCGGGTCTCCGGCACGCGCAGCGCGGCCGCCCCCATGCGCGCCTGGGCGAGGGCCTCGTCCGCCGAGGTCACCAGGGCGTGCGGCAGGTCCGTGATCGCGGCCATGAAGGCGGGGGCGCCGGGGACGGGCACGACCCCGTCGAGGTCGGCGGTCTCCTCGGCGAGCATGACCCGGTTGTCGGCGTGGTTCTGCTCCATCGGGCGGTCCGGGAGGAGCACGGCCATCGTCGCGTACCCCTGGCGGCCGTGGACCACCTGGAGCACGGCGTCCCCGTCCAGGCCCTGCCGCTCGGCCCAGCGGCGCCAGCAGCGCTCGACGACGGCGTCCGAGTTGACGAGGGTGCCGTCCATGTCGAGGAGGAGGGCGCGGGCGGTGAGCGTTGCCGGGGTGGTGGCAGGCATCGGATCTCCAGAAGGGGTGGTGCGGAGAACAAGGCGGACCCGCCCACCGGTCAGGGAGTGCGGGCGGGGCCACTTTGTTCTTCAACGATACAAAACAGGGGGCGGTCTTGGCCAACCGGCCCGCCCCCCGTCCGCATCCTGGGACCGCCGCCGCCGCCGCTGTTGCCGCCGCCCGTGCGGGTCCGGACCCGCACGGCCCCGGACACGTACCGCACGGCCCCGGCCCCGTACCGCCCGGCGCCCCGTACCGCCCGGCCCCGCCCCTCCCGCTCAGTTCCCCGGCTGCTCCTGCTCCAGGACCGCGCGCGTGCTCGGCCCGTACACGCCCAGCGGGTCCCCCTGGATCGACCGCCAGCGCTGGAACTCCCGCACGGCCTCCCGGACCTTGTTGCCGTAGCGGCCGTCGACGGGGCCGAAGTAGACCCAGGCGGCCCGCAGCCGCCACTGGAGGTCCTCCACCTCGGGCCCCTGGTCGCCGTAGCGGAGGGTGGTGACCTCCGGCTCGGGCTCCTCCGTCCTCTCCGGGGTCCGGGAGGGCCGCGCGGTCGCCGTCGTCGGCGCGGTCGTCGGCGTCGCCGAGGCCGTCACCGAGGGAGGGACGGCCGGACCGGTCGACGCGCCGGGGCTCGCGGAGGCGTCGGAGGCCGAAGCGGAGGGCGTGGTCGTCGCGGAGGGGGAGGGCGACGCGGACGTCCGGCGCGGCGTCGGGGACGACGACGTCGGCTCCGGGCTCCCCGAGGAGGGGGACGGCTCCTCCGGCACGGCCAGGTTCAGGTCCGCGCTCGTCGTCACCTCGGGCACGGCCGCCCGGTCCTCCGTCTCGCCCGCACCGGCGAGGGCCACCGCCAGGGCCGCGGTGCCCGCCACGGCGACGGCGGCCACCACCGCGATCGCCGCGCCGCGCCTGCGGCCCCGCGGCCGGCTCTCGCCGGGCGGGGGCGGCACCTCGCCGGGCCCGCGCAGCAGCAGCGGCATCGTCTCGGAGGGGTCGGCCCCGGCGTCCGTCCCGTACGGGCCCGTCCCGTACGGGTGGCCCTCCGGAGCGTCCGGGCGGATCGCCGCCAGCCGGGCGGTCGGCGGGTCCGCGTCGGCGCCCCCCGCGCCGTACGCCCCCGTCCCCGCCCCGTGCGGGCCCGCTTCACTTCCGTACGCGCCCGGCCCCGCGCCGTACGCCCCCGCCGCCCCGCCGTAGGCCCCTGCCTCCGCCCCGTACGGGCCCGCTTCCGCCCCGTACGGGCCCGCTTCCGTTCCGCGCGCGCCCGCGTCCACGCCGTGGACGCCCCTTCCCGCGCCGTACGCGTCCGTCCCCGCACCCGAGCCCTCCGGCGCGTCCAGCGTCACGTACGGCCGGATCCGGAGCGGGTCGAAGTCCTCGGCCGCCGCCAGTTCCGCCCGGGCGCAGGCGCAGCCAGGTCTGTGTACACCGCATTCAGGACAGACGTGTCCGGTCATGATGGGTCCCCTCCCCGATACAACTGCGAGCGATTATGCAGCCCACCCCCTTCCGGTGGGGGAACAGACGTGCCCTTCCGCAGGCCATAACCGGACATTCGGATCAGGATGGAGACGCCGAGAAGACGAAGACGCCGAGGAGGCGCCCATGGCCCAGGACCTACGCCCGTCCCCGCCCGGCGCCCCCGCGCCCGGGGGCGGGCAGCGCCACAGCACCGTCCTCGTCGCGATCGGCGCGCTGCTGCTCGGCATGCTGCTCGCCGCGCTCGACCAGACCATCGTCTCCACCGCCCTGCCGACCATCGTCAGCGAGCTCGGCGGCATGGAGCACCTCTCCTGGGTGGTCACCGCCTACATGCTGGCGTCCACCGCCGCCACCCCCCTCTGGGGCAAGCTCGGCGACCAGTACGGGCGCAAGAAGCTCTTCCAGGCGGCCATCGTCATCTTCCTCATCGGCTCCGCCCTCTGCGGCATCGCCCAGAACATGCCGCAGCTCATCGGCTTCCGCGCCCTCCAGGGCCTCGGCGGCGGCGGGCTCATGGTGCTGTCCATGGCGATCGTCGGCGACCTCGTCCCGCCCCGGGAGCGCGGCAAGTACCAGGGCCTCTTCGGCGCCGTCTTCGGTGCCACCAGCGTCCTCGGCCCCCTCCTCGGCGGCCTCTTCACCGAGCACCTCTCCTGGCGCTGGGTCTTCTACATCAACCTGCCGATCGGGATCGTCGCCCTCTTCGTGATCGCCGCCGTGCTGCACATCCCGGTCCGCTCCACGAAGCACACCATCGACTACCTCGGCACCTTCCTCATCGCCTCGGTCGCCACCTGCCTGGTCCTCGTCGCCTCCCTCGGCGGCACCACCTGGGACTGGGGGTCGCCGCAGATCATCGGCCTCGCCGTGCTCGGAGCCGTACTCCTCGTCTGGTTCGTGCGGGTGGAGCGGCGGGCGGCCGAGCCCGTGCTGCCGCTCAAGCTGTTCCGGATCCGGACCTTCACCCTCGTCTCGGTCATCAGCTTCGTCGTCGGCTTCGCGATGTTCGGCGCGATGACCTACCTGCCGACCTTCCTCCAGGTGGTGCAGGGCGTCACCCCGACCATGTCCGGCGTCCACATGCTGCCCATGGTCCTCGGCCTGCTGCTCACCTCCACCGCCTCCGGCCAGGTCGTCAGCCGCACCGGCCGCTGGAAGGTCTTCCCCGTCGTCGGCACCGCCCTCACCGCCATCGGCCTGCTCCTCCTGCACCGGCTCACGGAGACCAGCTCCACCTGGGAGATGAGCGCCTACTTCTTCGTCTTCGGCGCCGGGCTCGGCCTCGTCATGCAGGTCCTCGTCCTCGTCGTGCAGAACGCCGTCGCCTACGAGGACCTCGGCGTCGCCACCTCCGGGGCCACCTTCTTCCGCTCCATCGGCGCGTCCTTCGGCGTCGCCGTCTTCGGCACGATCTTCACCAACCGGCTCACCTCCAAGCTGGAGGACGTCTTCGCCGCCGCCGGTCCCGGCCTCCCGCCCGGCATCGGGCCCGGGGAGGTCGCCGCCGACCCGCGCGCCGTCGCCCAGCTCCCGCCCGAACTGCGCCCCTCCGTGCTCCACGCGTACTCCACGTCCATCACGGACGTCTTCCTGTACGCGTCGCCGGTCGTCCTCGTCGCCTTCGTCGTCGCCTGGTTCCTCAAGGAGGACCGGCTCCGCACCTCGGTCACCGCGCCCGACACCACGCAGACCCTCGCCTCCAACCCGGTCGAGCGCTCCTCGTACGACGAGTGCGCCCGCGCGCTGTCCGTCCTCGGCTCCCGCGAGGGACGCAAGGCGGTCTACGTGAAGATCACCGAGCGCGCCGGGCTCGACCTGCTGCCCGCCGCGAGCTGGCTGCTGCTGCGCATCCGCCGGCACGGCACCGTCGAGCCCGCCCGGCTCGCCGAGACCACCCCCGTACCGCTGCGGGCGATCACCGAGGCCTCCCGGCAGCTGGAGGAACGGCACCTGGTCACCCGGGAGGGCGTCCAGATGATCCTCACCGAGGAGGGCGTACGGGTGACCACGCTGCTCGCCAGGGCGCGGGAGGACTCGCTCGCCGAACTCCTCGGCGACTGGTGGGGACCCGAACGGCCCACCGACCTGGTGAAACTCGTGGAGGAGCTGACGGCCGAACTGAGCGGCTCGGACGCGGAACGCCCCCGCACCTCGGAACCGCCCCGCGACCACCACGCGTGAGCGCGCGACGCGGCGGCCGCCCGTCACTCCGCCCCGTCCGCCGCCTCCCGTTCCCTCCGGCGCTCCTCGTACCGGTCGGGTGCGTCGAGGATCCACGACCAGGCGGCGTGCTCGGCGACGGGACCCACCCGGGCGGCGCCGTCGACACAGCGCGGATCGTCCCGTACGGCCAGCCCGAAGACCGCCCATATACGGGTCGTCTGCCGCTCGTCGTCGAGGAGCCCGGCCAGCGCGTCCCCGACGGCGGGCGCGGAGTCGTCGCTCGTCGCGAGGTCGTGCGCGACGAGTTCGCGGACGGTGGCGTCGGGGTCCCGGGCCAGGGCGAGCACGGCGTCCAGCCCTTCGGGAGTGGCGTGGGCCCACCGCCCCCGGTCGTCCAGTGCCCGGCGCTCCAGGGTCCGGGGCACCACGATGCGCACTCGCGGATCGGGGTGCGCGAGGTAGGAGAGCCCCAGGGGCTCGATCCTCGGGTCCTCGTGGGCGCCCAGACCGGCCAGGACCTCCGCCAAGACCTCCGGGTGCTCCTCCTCCGCCGCCCGGCCGAGGAAGAACTCCAGATTGCGCCGCGCGAACGGACTCGGGTCCTCGGACTCCTGGTCCCAGGTGTCGAGGAAGCCCATGACGTCCGCGCCGAAGCGGCGGTACAGGGGGTCGGGGTGGGCGCGCAGCGCCGCCGCGGCCTCCCACGTCTCGTCGTCCTGCCGCTCGGCGAGGGCGGAGGTGATCTCCCACCAGGAGGCGTACTCGCCGTCGGGGTGTTCGAGCGCGCACGCACGTGCGGCCAGTTCGTCGAAGCCCGGGCGCAGCCCGAAGCGCTTCTCCAGGAAGGTGAGGACTCCTGTGTGGCCGTCGCGGACGGCCGTCCCGCCGAGCCGGATCTCGTGGCACTCGGTGAACCACTCCGCGTCCCGGACCCGGACGGTCTCCACCGGGTCCGGGGAGCCGGTCCGCTCGCGCAGCACGGCGACCGGGCCCCGCTCGTGCCACTCCCGGGCGCGGGTCAGCAGCTCCGCGCGGGCGGCCCCGTCGAGCAGGGCCACGTCGCCGAGCAGGTCGAAGACGAGACCGACGGAGCCGCTGGCGACGGCCCGCAGCAGCGGGGTGCTCCCGTCGTCCAGCCGACGGAGCGCGTCCGCGCCGCCGGACTTCAGCTCCCGGGCGACCGGCGACTCGAACGCCGCGACGGCCAGACAGAGCACGGACACCCCCCGCTCGTCGACGGATTCGGGATCCGCGCCGTCCTCCAGCAGCTTCCTGACGTCGTACTCGTCCCCGTTCAGCACCGCCGCGACGAGTGGATTTCCGTCCATGCCTCCCCCTCTCCCCCCTCTCCCGTCACGGCGGCGGGACCTTCGTCCTTCACGCCGCCCCGCGACCACCACGCGTGAACACCCGGGGCGGTTCAGAGCTTCTTGCCGTACCAGACGTCCATGTACGGGCCGGTGCAGTACGCCGGTATCTCCGCGTACCCGTGCCGCACGTACAGGCTCCGCGCCTCGATCAGGTCCAGGCGCGTGTTGAGGACCATCCGGCGGGCGCCGAGGGTGCGGGCCGCGTCCTCCAGGGCGTCCATCAGGAGCCCGGCGCCGCCCCGGCCGCGGAACGCGGGGCGCAGGTAGACCCGGGTCAGTTCGGCGCGCACCCCGTCGCCGTCGCCGCCGTCGTCGAGCAGGAGCACCCCGCCGCACCCGGCCGGCTCGCCCCCGAACCGGGCGACCCGGAAGTCCCCGGTCGGCGGGGCGAGCAGCCCGGCCCCGTCGTCCGTCAGCCCCTCGTCGATCTCGGCCGCCGTCGCGGGCCGCTTCCAGTAGCGGCTCGCGACCTCGTCGTAGTAGTCGCGGCGCAGGGCGGTGGCGTCCGGGGTGTCGACGCGCTCGGGGGAGAAGGTCCAGGTCATGCGCGTCATTCTGGGACGCGCACGGCCCGGGACGCAGCCGGTTTTCTCCGGGGCTCAGCCCTTCGGGGCCGCCTGCTGGACGACCTCGAACGACCACAGGGTCGACCCGGACGCGGCGGGCTTCGGCCGCTCGCCCCCGCCCTCGCCGCCACCCTGGTGGGCGGCCCGCATGGAACCGTTCATCCAGTTCTGGAAGTCCTCCTCGCTGCGCCAGCGGGTGTACACCAGGTACTGGTCGGTGCCCTCCAGGGGCCGCAGCAGCTCGAACCACTCGAAGCCGTCGGACCCCTCCACGGCCCCGGCCCGCGAGGCGAAGCGCTGTTCCAGCACCTCGCGCTGCTCGGCCGGCACGGTCAGGACGTTGATCTTTACCACGCTGGGCACATGACACCTCTCGGAAAGCACGGGCCGGGCGCTGCGCCGAGCCTTGATCGCGTACGTGCAGTCTCGTACATGCGCCGGTCAAGGCGGCGTGAGGACGACCCGCGGGCGTGGCTCAGCTCTGTGCCCACCACGTCCCCGCTGCCCCGGCGGCCGTGGTGATCAGGGCGACGAGCCATCCGGGGACGCGTTGAACGGTCAAGTGCAGCCCGCCGCAGCGCAGTTCCAGAGCCGGTGGTGGTGCGGTGCCCGCGCTGTGGTTCATGTCGGAGTCCTCACGTCGGGATGTGCTCGGCTTGGGCTGCATGTCCTGTGGCTCCTGTCGCGCGCCATTGCGTGACGTAGGTGAAGGAAGGGACGGAACGACGTCACGACGCGGGGGCACCGGTCGAGGCCGACGTTATGCCTGGAAAGGAGGTGTCCCGGCCGCTATCGGTCATTTCGCCTTACCGGAAGGCGAGTTCGACGTGCGGATCAGTGACGACGCGGGCCCGGAAGTGCTCCGAGCGCAGGTAAGGGGCTTCGCTGCCCCCACGGCGTATCGCGCTCGTCGCGGATCCAGGCTATCCCTCCCCACCCCCGACCCGTCACGGGCTGTATGTGTACAAAACAGGGGGTGGAAGTTCGACGTTATGGACAGCGCCACGACGGAGTGGACTCTTGGCGGTTTCGATTCGGCGCGGTAATGGAGCGTCTGACGTGTGGTGGAAGAGAGGTCGCCGCTGCCGCGCATCCCGCCATGCTCGGTGTGCAGTCAGTAGCGCTGGAGTCCACGAGGAACGGCATGTCGTCTGTGGCCACCTCGACGACGGAGTGGCGGGAGGCCAAGCCGTTTCCCTCCATCCTGAGGGTGTGCCCCCGCATGTTCGCCGCACGCCGCAGACCCCGCCCCCGCTCGGCACCGGGCAGCGTCGGAAGCGTCCCACGGCGTTTCCGCGGCCCGAGTGCGGCGGGCGGGAGCGACACTCGTCACGCCCGGCCATGTGCGGTGTGCGCGGTGGGGGTATGAGCCATCGGTGGCTTCCGGATCGGCCGACCGTGGCGGTACTCGCGGTGCGCGTCTCCGGGTGAGTGGCTCGACCCGTTCACGATCTTCACGATGCTCGTAGGAGGCAGGACATGACCCGCACTCCCCCCGTCCTCCGGGCGGACACGGTACGGAGCCTGGCCGCGCGCTGGCTGTCCCGGTTCGGGGACCGGGACTTCGTCGTCTCGCCGGCCGGGCTGTGGCTGGCGCTCGGGGCCGTCGCGGCCGGGGCGCGGGGGCGGACCGCCGGGGAGCTGCGCGGGCTGCTCGGGGTCGGCGGGGAGGAGGCGGCCGTGGCCGTGACCGGGGCCGGGCGGCGGCTCGCCGGGACGGACGGGCTCGCGGTGGGCACGGGGGTGTGGGCGCGGGCGGCGGTCCGCGAGGAGTTCCGGCGGGGCCTGCCCGACGTGCGGTTCGGGGAGCTGGGCGGGGACGCGCAGGGCGCGCTCGACGCGTGGGTCCGGGAGGCCACCGGCGGGCGGATCGACGGGCTGCCGCTCGCGCTCGACGGATCCGAGGAGCTCGTGCTGCTCAACGCCCTCGCCCTGAAGGCCTCCTGGGCGTCCGCCTTCCCCCGGCACCTCACCCGCGACGAGCCCTTCACCGACGGGGACGGCCGCACCCGGCCCGTACCGACCATGCGGCGGCGGATCCCGTCCGCCTCGGTCCGGTCCGTGGACGGGGTCACCGTCGTCGAGCTGCCCTGCGCCGGGGAGGGCGCCGCCCTGGTGCGGTTCGCGCTCGGGCCCGAGGGGGCCGGACCGGGCGAGGTGCTGCCCGCAGCCTGGGCCGGGCCCGGGGCGGGGGAGCCGCTCGCCGCCGACGCGGCCGACCTCCTCCTGCCGCGCTTCACCCTCCGTACGAGGACCGAGGCGAACGGGCACCTGGCGGCGCTCGGCGTCGACCGGGCCCTGCGCCCCGGAGCCGACTTCTCCGGCCTCTCGGCGGAGGACCTCTTCGTCGACAAGGTGGTGCAGGAGGCGATGGTCGAGGTCGCCGAGGAGGGCGTCGAGGCGGCGGCCGTCACCCAGGTCAGGATGGCCCGGAGCGCTGCCCCGCCCCGCCGCGAGGCGGTGCGGCGGATCGCCTTCGACCGGCCCTTCGGCGTCGTCGTCCTCGACGCGGAGGGCGAGGTGCCGCTCTTCGCGGGGTGGCGGCGGAGTGCGCCGTCCGTGGGCGGTTAGGGCTTTTTCGGTGGGCCGGTGGGCCGGTGGTCGGCGGGGCTTCGGTTTTCGGCTTGGGCTTCCGTGGGCGTTTCCCCGCCCGTAGTACTCTGCCTGGAGTGGTTTGAACGTGGTGCTACGCCTGGAGCGGTTCAATGGTGAGACGGAACGACCAGCGGCGCGCGGCCCTCGTCGACGCGGCGATCGAGGTGCTGGCCCGGGAGGGCGCGCGGGGCATGACCTTCCGGGCAGTGGACACCGAGGCCGGCGTCCCCGTCGGCACCGCGTCCAACTACTTCACCAGCCGCGACGACCTGTTCACCCAGGCCGGGGCCCGGGTCTACGAGCGGCTCCGGCCCGACGAGGCCACCGTCGCGCGCCACCGGACGGCCGCCCGCGACCGGGAGACCTACGTCGAGCTGATGCGCGAGCTCGTCGGCCGCGTCTCCTCCTTCCGCACCGGCTACCTGGCGCTCCTCGAACTCCGCCTCGAAGCCACCCGCCGGCCCGGACTGCGCATGGTCCTCACCGAGCGGGTCCGGGCCGACGTGGACGCCAACATCGCCTATCACGAGGAGTCCGGCCTCCCCGGCGACGCCATGGCCGTCAAGCTGCTCATGCTGGCGCTGAACTGGCTGATCGTCGAACAGCTCACCCTGCCGGACGTCTTCACGGAGGCGGAGCGCGAACGCCTGGTGACGGCCGCGGTCGAGCGCGTCGTGGCGGCCGAGGAGACGCCCTAGGGCCTGCCCGACCCTGATCCGCCGGATACGCCCTAGTCCGTCACACGGGCGACCAGCAGCCCGTCGTAGCCCTTCGTGCCGACCGTCTGGAACGCGGTCGCGTCCAGGCGCGGTTCCCGGGCGACCAGGTCGAACATCTCGCGGGTGCCGGTGACGGACGGGTCGTCCGGGTGCTCGGCGGCCACCTTGCCGCCCCGCACCACGTTGTCGACGACGATCACCGTGCCCGGCCGGGAGAGCTTCAGGGCCCACTCCACGTAGCGCGGGTTGTTGACCTTGTCCGCGTCGATGAAGACCAGGTCGAACGGGCCCGCGCCCTCCGCCTCCAGCTTCGGCAGGCTGTCCAGGGCCGCGCCCGTGCGGACCTCGACGACCTCGTCGAGCCCGGCGCGGGCGACGTTGGAGCGGGCGACGTCGGCGTGGGCCGGGTCGTACTCCAGGGTGATCAGGCGTCCGTCGGCGGGCAGCGCGCGGGCCAGCCAGATCGTGCTGTAGCCGCCGAGGGTGCCGATCTCCAGGATGCTCCGGGCGCCCTGCACCCGGGCCAGGAGGTGGAGCAGCTTGCCCTGGTTGGGGGCGACGGCGATCTCCGGCAGGCCGGCCGCCGTCGAGGCGGTGAGCGCGGCGGACAGCGCCTCGTCGTCCGGGGCGAGCAGTTCGGTGAAGTAGTGGTCGACGTCCGTCCATTGAGGATTGGTCATGCGGTCGAACGTACACCCGCCCCCGGGCTCCGGTGGCGCTGCGACGCCCGGACGGCCGCGATCACCGCGACCGCCACGAGCAGCGGGCCGCCGCCCACCGTCAGGAGCCAGACGGGGACGCCGCCGGCGACGGTCAGCAGCCGGTCGGTGTGGACCACTTCGCGGTACGGGGTGTCGGCGACCCGCCGCAGGTGGTGGTCGTCGTCGATCCGCTCCGGGTTCGGGAACTCCTGCTCCAGGACGGTCAGATGGACCGGCCGGTCGCCCGCGAGCGCGGCCACGGCGCCCCCGGGCCGCTCGATCCGCCCGGCGAAGGTCACCTCGGGCCGGTCGCCGCCGATGGCGGAGCGGGGCTCCATCCGGTGGTCGGAGAGGACGGACAGGCCGAGGGTCTGGGGCGTCTTCGCGAGCCGCGAGAGCCGCATCGGGTAGACGAGCTCGGGCGAGGCGAAGGCGATGCGCAGCGGGGTCAGCTCGCCCCGGAGGACGGAGCCCTTCTCCTCGGGCGCGAGGCGGACCGCGACGTACTCCCACTTCCGCTCGACGTACGGGCGGAGCGCGCCGGTGAGCCGGTCGGGCAGGTCGAAGCCGTTCGTGCGCAGCCAGTCGCCGAGCGCGTCCGGATCGGTGGCGGTCAGCCGGGCCACGTCGAAGGGGCCGAGCCGCTCGCGGCCGACGACGCCGACGCCGCTGCCCGCGCCGGGCGCGGCCCCGGCCCCGTCGCCGCGATCGGAGTCGAACGGCCAGTCGTCCTCGCGCGGCCAGAAGTGGAAGCGGTCGCGCCGCTCGGGCGAGGTCAGCCGGGCGATCTCGTCGAACAGCTCCGGATCGCCGAGGGAGACGTCGGCCCGGCCCGGCACCGGCATGATCCAGGCCGCCCGCTCGGCGTCCCCGTGCACGCGGAAGCGCATCACGATCGTCTCGGTGCGCCCGTCCCAGCGGACGGCCGACTCCTCGCGGTCGACGCCGATCCGGCGCGACGCGTCCGGGACCATGGCGCCGCAGCCGCAGGCGTACGCCGGCGCGACGAGCGAACCGGCCTGGAGCGCGAGCAGCGCGACGAAGGCCGTCAGGATTCTTCTGATCAGGATGCCGTGTGTCCCCCGCACGGCGGCTTGGACGTACGAGGGGAAGATCCGGTTCCTCGGTGGCGGGGCCCGGGAACGCCGCAGGCCCCGCCCCTCCGTGAGGAGGGCGGGGCCTTGCGTGTGCGCGCTGTGCGGTGGCGGGACTCTTAGTACCAGCCGTTGGCCTGCCAGAACGCCCAGGCGGCGTTCGGGGAGCCGTAGCGCTCGTTCATGTAGTCGAGACCCCACTTGATCTGGGTGGCGGGGTTCGTCTTCCAGTCGGAACCGGCCGAGGACATCTTCGAGGCCGGCAGGGCCTGGACCAGGCCGTAGGCGCCACTGGAGGAGTTGGTGGCCTTGTGGTTCCAGCCGGACTCGTGGGCCACGATCTTGCTGAAGGACGCGTACTGCGAGGCGGGAACGATCTGTCGCGCGACATCCTGCGGGCTGGCGGCCGAGGCCGAGCCCGTCGTGCCGAGCACCGCACCCGACGCACCCAGCAGCACGGCTGCGGAGGCGGCGAAGGTCTTCTTGCGGGCGGCGACACGAGTGGTGAGCGAGCGGATCAAGGTTTCTACCTAACTTCGGGGACAGAGGCCGCGCCGGGCGTTTTCGGCAAGCCGGAACCAGAGCCCGGGAGACCCGGGAACTTGGGGGACCGGCCGGCCCGAGGCGCTGCGGTGAGCACCTGCTGCCTGGCGACGTCCACCAGAGAAGCAGGGCCGGAACGCCGACGCAACGACCCCTTGTACGAGGAAGGTTCGGACCCGGGAGGAACGTCCCGGGGCCGGGTGGAGTGCGTTTACGCAGGGTATGGGGGTGAGAGTGGGTCTTTGGGCGGTTCCGTACGTCTACTATTCCGGCTCGTACGTGACCTGGGTCCTGTGGGCCGCCTCACTCGCGGGGGCCCCTTCCGGGCCCTCGAATGTGACCTGGGCCTCGAAGTTCGCCCGCCTCGTCGCCCGCCGCAGCGCCCTCAGGAGGGTGCCGCCGACCGTGAGCGTGAGGACGACGGTGAGCACGGCCCGGCCGAGGTCCCAGCCGAGGGAGGTGGCGGTGACGTACGCGAGGAAGCGGACCAGGTTCTCGTGGAGCGGCGCGCCCGGCTGGAAGGAGATCCCGCTGCTCAGGCCCTGGAGCAGGACCCAGCCCTGGAGGTTCATGACCGTGCCGTACGCGAACGCCGCAGCGAAGCCGTACGCGGAGAGCATCAGGAGCTCGGCCCGGCCCCGGAGCGTCCGCTGCCCCGGCAACAGCCCGGCGCCCATCGTGAACCAGCCCATCGACAGCATCTGGAACGGCATCCAGGGGCCCACACCGCCCGTGAGCAGCGCGGACGCGAACATCGTCACCGCGCCGAGGACGAAGCCGAAGCCCGGGCCCAGGACCCGGCCGCTCAGCACCATCAGGAAGAACATCGGCTCCAGGCCGGCCGTCCCCGCCCCCAGCGGGCGCAGCGCCGCGCCCACGGCGGCGAGCACCCCCAGCATCGCGACCGCCTTCGCGTCCATGCCCGAGTCCGCGATCGTCGCCACCACCACCGCGACGAGCAGCGGCAGCAGCGCCGCGAACAGCCACGGAGCGTCACCGGCGTGCGACGTGACGGCCGAGCCGGCGTCCGCGAACAGGGGCCAGCAGAAGGCGGCGATCCCGATCAGGGAGACGAGGAGGAGGGCGGCGATCGAGCGCGGGCCCAGGCGGAGGGGGCGGGCGCTCACCGTGCCCCCTCCAGCGCCCGCTCCACCTGCTCGACCGTGAGCCACGGCTGCGGGGCCAGGACCTTGGCCACCTGCGGCGAGAACGCGGGCGAGGAGACCACGACCTCGGCCGTCGGGCCGTCCGCGACCACCTCGCCGTCCGCGAGGATCACCACCCGGTGGGCCAGCTCGGCCGCCAGCTCCACGTCGTGCGTGGCGAGCACGATCGCGTGCCCGTCCTCCGCGAGGCCCCGCAGGTGCTCGACCAGGCGGGCCTTGGCCGCGTAGTCCAGGCCCCGGGTCGGCTCGTCCAGGAGGAGCAGCGGCGGGCGGCCGGTCAGGACGACGGCCAGGGCGAGGGCGAGCCGCTGGCCCTCGGACAGGTCCCGGGGGTGCGTGTCGTCCGCGACGCCCGGCAGCAGCTCGGACACCAGGGCCCGGCAGGTCCCGTCCTCCGCGCCCGCGTCCGCGTCGGCCGCCGCGCACTCGGCGGCGACGGTGTCCGCGTACAGCAGGTCCCTCGGCTCCTGCGGCACCAGGCCGACCCGCCGGATCAGCTCGCGCGGGTCCGTGGCGTGCGGGGCCCGGCCCGCGATCCGGACGGTGCCGGAGGTGGGGGCGATCATGCCGACGAGCGCGGAGAGCAGGGTCGACTTTCCGGCGCCGTTCCGCCCCATGAGGGCGACGGTCTCGCCGGGGTCCACGCGGAGGTCGATCTTGCGGAGGGCCTCTACGCGGGCGCGGCGGATGTGGAGGGAGTCGGTGAGGAGGAGGGGGGTGGTGGGGGATTGCTCCTTGTCCTGCGGCTGCCGTCGTCGTGAGAAGAGGGAGAAGCCCCCACCCCTCTCCCCACGCCCGAGGGCGTGGGGAGAGGGGTGGGGGAGGCGCCCCGCAGGGATCCCCGCCCCGATCAGGGGCTCCAGGCGCTCCTTCAGGCCCCCCGCCCTCCGCCTCGCGTCCCGGACCGTCAGGGGGAGGGGGGTCCAGCCCGCCAGGCGGCCCAGGGTGACCACCGGGGGGTGGATGGGGGAGACGGACATGACGGCGGACGGCGGGCCCATGACCGCCTCCGGGAGGAGGAGGACCTGGTCCGCGTACTGGACGACGCGTTCGAGGCGGTGCTCCGCGAGGAGGACCGTCGTGCCGAGGTCGTGGACCAGGCGCTGGAGGACCGCGAGGACGTCCTCCGCCGCCGACGGGTCGAGCGCGGAGGTCGGCTCGTCGAGGACGAGGACCTTGGGGTGCGGGGTGAGGACGGAGCCGATCGCGACCCGCTGGCGCTGCCCGCCGGAGAGCGTCGCGATCGGGCGGTCGCGGAGTTCGGCGAGGCCGAGGAGGTCGAGGGTCTCCTCGACCCGGCGCCGCATGACGCCGGGCGCGAGCCCCAGGGACTCCATCCCGTACGCGAGCTCGTCCTCGACCGTGTCGGTGACGAAGTGGGCCGACGGGTCCTGGCCCACCGTGCCCACCACGTCCGCCAGCTCGCGCGGCGGATGCGTGCGGGTGTCCCGGCCGTCGACGGTCACCCGGCCGGTCAGCGTGCCGCCCGTGAAGTGGGGGACCAGGCCCGAGACCGCGTTCAGGAGGGTCGACTTGCCGACGCCCGAGGGGCCCACCAGGAGGACCAGTTCGCCCTCCGGGACGGTGAGGTCGAGGTTCCGGAGCGTGGGCTCGGCGTCCTCCTCGTACCTCACCGAGACGTTCTCGAAGCGGATCACGGGTTCTCCTCGGGTACGGGGGCCACGAACGCCGGCACCAGGCCCACCAGGACCGACAGCGCGGGCAGCAGCGGCAGCTCCGGGGCCTTCAGGGGGACGACCCCCGGGTGCAGGGCCTCCGGGGCGTACGCGTTCGCGCGGATCATCAGGACCGCGACCGCCACCCCGGACCCCGCCACCAGCCAGGACCGGGCGCCCCAGCGGTCGGGCCGGTACCGGGTCCGCACGGTCCGGCGTCCGCCGAGCCGGAGCCCGGCCACGGCGGCGAGGAGCCCGGCGCCGAGCAGCGGGAGGCCGTACCCCGCGCCCTCCGCCGCGAGCAGCCCGTACGAGCCGGCGCAGATGCCGAGGAGCCCGCCGAGGGTCAGGACGTTGGTGGTGCGGCGCACGGACGCCGGGACGTGGGCCGTGCGCCCGTAGCCCCGCGCGTCCATCGACGCCGCCACCGCGACCGAGCGTTCGAGGGCTCCCTCCAGGACCGGCAGGCCGATCTGGAGGACCGCCCGGACCCCGCCCGTGGTGCGGCCCCGCAGCCGGCGGGCGGTCCGCAGCCGGACCACGTCGGCGACCATGTTCGGCGCGAAGGTCATCGCCACGACGACGGCGACCCCCGCCTCGTATAGGGCTCCCGGCAGCGACTTGAGCAGCCGCGCCGGGTTGGCGAGCGCGTTCGCGGCGCCCACGCAGATCAGCAGGGTCGCCAGCTTGGCGCCGTCGTACACCGCGAACAGCAGTTGCTCGGCCGTCACCCGGCCGCCGATCCGCACCCCCTGAGCCCAGTCGGGCAGCGGCACCTCGGGCAGGGTGAAGAGGAGGTGCGTGCCCGGGATCGGGGAGCCCAGGAGGAGGGAGAAGAGGACCCGGAGGGCCACGACGAACAGGCCCAGCTTCACGAACGCGCCGTACGAGCGGGCCCAGGGCGCGTCCGTGCGGCGGGCCGCGACGACGTAGCCCGCGACGCCGACGATCAGGCCGAGCAGCAGCGGGTTGGTGGTGCGGGAGGCGGCGACGGCCAGGCCGAGCGCCCACAGCCACCACGCCCCCGCGTGCAGGGCGTTGGCCCGGGTCGCGACGGGGGCCGAGAGGGCGTCGAGCGCGCGGCGCAGCCTGCCGTGGGCGGGGGCGGTGCTCATCCGCGGCGGCGGGCCTTCCAGATCGCCGCCCCGCCGAGCGCGAGGACGGCCGCCCCGCCGACGAGCACGCCGACGGACGGACCGCCGCCGTCGCCCTTCTGCTCCCGCGCGGCGGTGGGGGCGGGGGTGGGGGAGCCTCCGGCCGTGGGCTCCTCGGCGACCTCCTCGCCGCAGCCCCGCGCCGGATAGCCCGCGATCCCGCACAGCATGGCCCCGCTGCCGTACCGCAGCGGCTTCGCCACGGCGGCGAGCGCCTCCGCGCCGGTCGCGTCGGGGCGGACCTGCGCGCAGCCGGTCGTGATCCGCCGCGCGGGCGGGGCCTCGCCGGGCGGGGCGTCGGCCGGACCGCCGAAGTCGACGACGACCGCGACCCGCTTCGTGCCGTCCTTCGCCGCCACGTCCCCGCAGATCCGGGCGAAGTCCGGGGCGGCGGTGGGTTTGGCGGTGTCGTCGGCCTCCTTGCTGACCGCGAAGCGGAAGCCGACCGCGTCGCCGTCGGCGGGCCGGGCGGTCGCCGGGCCCTGCGTGGCGTACGCCCAGGGCTTGCCGCCGTCGCTCTCCCAGTACGCCCAGTAGCGGTAGCCGGCGGCGTGCGCCGGGGCGGCCGCGACCCCGGCGAGGGTGAGCAGTGCCCCGGCCGCGGCGCCCGCGACCCGGGTGGTGGTCCTGACGGCGGTGGCGGTCACTTCTTGCGGCCGCTCAGGAGGAAGCCGATGCCGACGCCGACGACCGTGCCGATGCCGATGATCCACCAGAGGTCGAAGCCGGAGTCCTCCTCGTCGGCGGTGGAGGAGGAGGCGGAGGTGGAGGTGTCGGGGCTCTTGGGGGCCGGACCGGCGGCGTTGAGCTGCTCGACCAGGTCGACCGAGCCGAACTTGCGCGGGTCGGTCTCCGTCGCGCGGGCGGCCAGGACCAGCTGGGCGTAGGCGGCCGGGCCGCTCTCCTTCGCCCAGGCCGCGGAGTTCTTCTCCAGCCATTCCAGGGCGGGCATGGCCTCCTTGGAGGCGCCGGCGGCGGAGAGCGCGACGACGGCGTCGGCGGTGTTGCCGAAGTCGGGCTGCTCGGTGGTGTCGGTGGCGCCCGGCATCGGCGGCTGGACCAGGTGGTGGGTCTTGGCGAGGGCCTTCGCCAGGTAGGAGGCGCCGTTCAGGGCGGCCCGCTCGGAGGTCGGCTTCGACAGGTCGGTGCAGGTGGGGGCCTGCTCGGGGGAGGCCTTGGTGGCGACCATGCTCTTGCCGAGCCCGGCGAGGGTGCCGGCGGCGGTGGCGTCGGCGTTGGCGAACAGCTTCCCGGTCTTGTCGGGCTGGTACGCGAAGGCGCCGGGGCCCTCCTTGTCCGTGCAGGGCAGCGCGAAGGAGAGGAGCGCGTCGTAGGGGGAGCGGCCCTCGGCGGAGGTGAAGTCGACGGGGCGCACACCGGTCGCGGCGAGGGCGCCGACGACGACGGAGGTGGAGTTGGCGTCGCTGGCTCCGCCGGCGCTGTAGCCCCAGCCGCCGTCCTTGTTCTGCACGGACTTCAGCCAGTCGGTGCCGGCCTTGACGGCCTGGTCGGCCTTCTCGGGGGCGGCGCTCTGGCGGCGTACGGCGGCGAGCGCCTGGACGGCGGCGGCGGTGGCGTTGGTGTCCCGCATCGTCTTCGCGTCGCAGGGCTTCGCGGCGTCCGCGCGGTAGGCGGGGAAGGCGCCGTCGTCGCACTGCTGGCCGAGGAGCCACTCCACCGCCTGGTCGGCGGGCTGGTAGCCGGTGGCGCGCTGGGCGAGGAAGGAGAGCGACTGGCGCCAGACGCCGTCGTAGGTCGGGTCCTTCGTGCCGTACAGACCGGCCGGGAGCTTTCCGGCGGAGGGGGTCGGGGAGGGGGCGGCGGCGGCCTGCCCGGCTGCTCCGGTGCCGAGTACGGCGACGGCGGCGGTGAGCGCGGCGGCGGCGCGGCGGACGGTGTTCATGGGGCCCTCTCCTGCGGCCGGGCACGGCACGCCTCGGGGCACCGGCTCCGGCTCCGTGTTCCTCGACGGTGCCGGCGGTCACGTCCCGTCCGGGGCATTCCGACTTGCCGCCCTCGTGGAGAAGGCGGGTACACGGCTGCGGGTCAGTACCGGATTTCCACCGGTTTCCCCCCGTACGGGCATGATGACGACCCGCTTACTGTACCGGCCCGTACGCGCTGCTCACGGAGGGTGTGAGCGGCCTCGCACCGGCCGCGGAAAAGGACGGGCCGTCACGTCCGGCCCTGTGCCAGACTCCTGCGGCACCGCCGGACGATCACCGTCCGGCGGCGATCGACGGGGACGGGGAACAAGGGTGGGGAAGAACATGCGCAGGGGGACGGCGGTCCGGGCGGCCGTGGTCATGGCCGTGGTGCTCGGCGCCGCGGGCTGCGACACGGGTGACGGCGGGACGTCCGCCGCCCCCTCGGTGACGGTCCGGGCCGAGGACCTCGGTCCGGTCACGAAGGCCTCGGCCCAGGCGGACATCGACGCGGCGGTCGCGGACGCGGGCGCTCCGGCCGGCGATCCGGACTGGGCGAAGATGACCGCGCCCCGTTGCGGGGCCGGTTACCGCGGCTACGGGACGGAGGGCGAGAAGGTCGACCTCAGCCGGTACGAGGCGGTGGTCGGCGAGCTGCGCGAGCGTGGTTGGCAGTCGTCCGGGGAGGCGCCCGAGCGCAAGGACGAGAACGGGACGGTCCAGATCGCCCAGAAGGTCTTCACGAAGCGTGGCTGGACCCTGACGGCGGAGTTCCAGGGCTTCGAGACGGGACTGATCAATGTGTCGGCCGCCGACAAGGCCTGTACCGACGAGATCCGTGACCGCATCCCGCTCCCCGTGCAGTCCGCCCTGTCCGCCGGCGGGACAGAGGGGCAGTAGTCGCAACGGTCGCCGGCCCGGCGCCTTCCACCGGAAGCCGCCCCGGCCGGAAGGGCCTCAGCCCGTCGCCGCCCCCGCCCCGATCAACCCGCACACCGTCTCGATGTCGATCTTCACCTGGGCGATCGAGGACCGTCCCGACAGCCACGTGATCAGCGCCGAGTGCCAGGTGTGCTCGATCACCCGGACCGCCGAGCGCTGGGCCGGCGTCGGGTGTGCCGTCCCCATCGCGTCCAGGACGATCGCGGTCGTCAGCCGGGAGACCTCGTCCACCTCGGCGCTCGCCCCGCGGTCCGCGAAGATCAGCGCCCGCACCATCGCGTCGGCGAGCTGCGGCTCCCGCTGGAGCGCCCGGAAGGCCCGCATCAGGGTCTCCGCGACCCGCTCCGCCGGGTCCGCGCCCGCCGGGGGCCGCTTGCGCAGCGTCGTGTGCAGGTGCCGGAGCTGGTCCTGCATCACCGCGACGAGCAGGTGGATCTTCGACGGGAAGTAGCGGTACAGCGTGCCCAGGGCCACGCCCGCCTCCTCGGCGACCTCCCGCATCTGCACGGCGTCGAACCCGCCCCGCGACGCGAGCCGCGTGCTGGCGTCCAGGATGCGCCGCCGCCGCGCCTCCTGGCGCTCCGTGAGGGGCGCGGCGGCGCCGTGGTCCGCCCTGTTGTCTGCGGTCATGGGGTCCCGTTCCGTGCGGTGGGGAGCGACAGTATGGCGGCGGCGCCGCCGTGGCGCGAATCACCCGCTCCGGATCTCACCGCGGTGCTACCTGCCGGTAGATTCTGTCCTTCCCGGACGACCTGACGACGGCCGAGTCTGTAACTTGTTCTAGATTAACGCCAGCGGTTACGCTCCGGCGAAACGCACGCTCGAAGGGGGCCGCGCATGACCGCCGAGGCCGTAGAGGCAGGCCCCCGACAGGCCGTCACCGACCCCGGTGACGGCCCCCGAGTTCTCGACCGTGCTCGAACAGGGGGGACCCCCACGTTGCGGATCGCTCTCCTCACGTACAAGGGGAACCCCTTCTGCGGGGGCCAGGGCGTCTACGTCCGGCACCTCTCCCGCGAGCTCGCCCGCCTCGGCCACACCGTCGAGGTCATCGGCTCCCAGCCGTACCCGACGCTCGACGAGGGCGTGCCCCTCACCGAGATCGCCAGCCTCGACCTCTACCGCTCCCCGGACCCCTTCCGGACCCCGAAGCGCGACGAGTACCGCGACTGGATCGACGCCCTCGAAGTCGCCACCATGTGGACCGGCGGCTTCCCCGAGCCGCTCACCTTCTCCCTGCGGGCCCGCCGCATGCTCGCCGCCCGCCGCGGCGACTTCGACGTCGTCCACGACAACCAGACCCTCGGGTACGGACTCCTCGGCGGCCCGCGCGCGCTCGGCGCGCCCCTCGTCACCACGATCCACCACCCCATCACCGTCGACCGCGGCCTCGAACTCGACGCCGCCGACGGCTGGAAGCGCCGCCTCTCGGTCCGCCGCTGGTACGCCTTCACCAGCATGCAGAAGCGGGTCGCCCGCCGCCTGCCCTCCGTGCTCACCGTCTCCGGCACCTCCCGCCAGGAGATCGTCGAGCACCTCGGCGTGCGCGAGGACCGCATCCGGGTCGTCCACATCGGCGCCGACACCGACCTCTGGTCCCCGGACCCCTCGGTCGCCGAGGTCCCCGGCCGGATCGTCACCACCTCCAGCGCCGACGTCCCCCTCAAGGGCCTGATCCACCTGATCGAGGCGCTCGCCAAGCTCCGCACCGAGAACCCCGACGCGCACCTCGTCGTCGTCGGCAAGCGCGCCGAGGACGGCCCCGTCGCCCGGGCCATCGAGCGGTACGGCCTCGAAGGCGCCGTCGAGTTCGTCAAGGGCATCAGCGACGCCGAGCTCGTCGACCTCGTCCGCTCCGCCCAGGTCTCCTGCGTGCCCTCGCTGTACGAGGGGTTCTCGCTGCCCGCCGCCGAGGCCATGGCCACCGGCACCCCGCTCGTCGCCACCACCGGCGGCGCGATCCCCGAGGTCGCGGGCCCCGACGGCGAGACCTGCCTCGCGGTGCCGCCCGGCGACGCCGGCGCGCTCGCCGCCGCCCTCGGCCGGGTCCTCGGCGACCCGGACCTGCGCGTCCGGCTCGGCGCCGCCGGACGGGAACGGGTCCTCGACCGCTTCACCTGGGCCCGCGCCGCCCAGGGCACGGCCGAGCTGTACCGCGAGGCGATCGCCCGCCGGGGCGCCGCCTCCCCAGGCACCCGCCGGTGACCACCGCGCGCCCGCGCGCACCGCACCACCCCCACCCGCACCGCCCCCGTCCCGACCGCGAAGGCAGGCCCTCGTGCTGACCGTCGACTTCACCCGCTTCCCGCTCGCCCCCGGCGACCGCGTGCTCGACCTGGGCTGCGGTGCGGGCCGGCACGCCTTCGAGTGCTACCGGCGCGGCGCCCGGGTCGTGGCCCTCGACCAGAACGCCGAGGAGATCCGCGAGGTCGCCAAGTGGTTCGCGGCCATGAAGGAGGCCGGGGAGGCCCCGGCCGGCGCCACCGCGACCGCGATGGAGGGCGACGCCCTCAACCTGCCCTTCCCCGACGAGTCCTTCGACGTCGTCATCATCTCCGAGGTCATGGAGCACATCCCGGACGACAAGGGCGTCCTCGCCGAGATGGTCCGCGTCCTCAGGCCGGGCGGCCGGATCGCGGTCACCGTCCCCCGCTACGGCCCCGAGAAGGTCTGCTGGACGCTCTCCGACGAGTACCACGAGGTCGAGGGCGGCCACATCCGCATCTACAAGGCCGACGAGCTCCTCGGCAAGATCCGGCAGGCCGGCCTCAGGCCGTACGGCACCCACCACGCGCACGCGCTGCACTCGCCGTACTGGTGGCTCAAGTGCGCCTTCGGCGTCGACAACGACAAGGCGCTGCCGGTCCGGGCGTACCACAAGCTCCTGGTCTGGGACATCATGAAGAAGCCCGCCCTGACCCGGGTCGCCGAGCAGCTCCTCAACCCGGTCGTCGGCAAGAGCTTCGTGGCCTACGCGACCAAGCCGCACCTCCCGAAGGCCGATGCCGAGTGACGAGCCCCGAGCGGATCGCCGAGCACCTCGTCCTGCCCGGGGTGCTCACCGCCGAGCAGGCCGCCGAGACCGTCGCCGGGATACTCGCCGTCCAGCGCGAGGACGGCGCGATCCCCTGGTTCCGCGGCCACCACCTCGACCCCTGGGACCACACCGAGGCCGCGATGGCCCTGGACGCGGCCGGCGAGCACGCCGCCGCCGCCCGCGCCTACGAGTGGCTCGCCCGGCACCAGAACGGCGACGGCTCCTGGTACGCGGCCTACCACGATGGCGACCCGGAGCGGGTCACCGACCGGAGCCGGGAGTCCAACTTCGTCGCGTACATAGCGGTCGGCGTCTGGCACCACTACCTGTCCACCGGCGACGACGCCTTCCTCGACCGGATGTGGCCCGTCGTCTACGCCGCCGTCGAGTTCGTCCTCGAACTCCAGCGGCCCGGCGGCCAGATCGGCTGGAAGCGCGAGCCGTCAGGCGAGCCCGTCACCGACGCCCTCCTCACCGGCAGCTCCTCGATCCACCAGGCCCTGCGCTGCGCCCTCGCCATCGCCGAGGCCCGCGAGGAGCCGCAGCCGGACTGGGAGCTGGCGGCCGGGGCCCTCGGCCACGCGATCCGCCGCCACCCCGAGCGCTTCCTCGACAAGTCCCGCTACTCGATGGACTGGTACTACCCGGTCCTCGGCGGCGCGGTCACCGGCGAGGAGGCGAGGACCCGGATCGACGCGTCCTGGGACGCGTTCGTCGTGCCCGGCCTCGGCGTCCGCTGCGTGGTCCCCAACCCGTGGGTCACCGGCGGCGAGAGCTGCGAACTCGCCCTCGCCCTCTGGGCGGTGGGGGAGTCCGACCGGGCCCTCACGATCCTCCAGGACGTCCAGCACCTGCGGGCCGCGAACGGCATGTACTGGACGGGATACGTCTTCGAGGGCGACACGGACGCCGACAAGGCGATGTGGCCGGAGGAGCAGACGAGCTGGACCGCCGGGTCCCTGCTGCTCGCGGTGGCCGCGCTCGGCGGCGAGGAGGCCACGGTCGCCGTCTTCGGCGGCGAGCGCCTCCCGTCCGGCCTCGAACCGGACTGCTGCGGGGACCTCACCACCTGAAGGACCCGAAGGACCCGAAGGACCCGAAGGACCCGAAAGACCTGAAGGGCCGGTACCCGTACGGAGTCGCCCCGGTGGCGCCCGTACGGGCCCGGGGCGAGGCTGGCGCCACAGCCCCCAGGGAGGTCCCGTCGTGCCCGGAACCCTTACGCGCGGAGCCGTGGCGCTGCCGCTGTGCTGCGCCCTGCTCCTGACCACCGCCGCCTGCGGCGGTGACGACGGCGGGCAGGGCGCGAGCGCCTCCGCGAACCCCTCGGCGTCCCCGGCCCCGTCGGGCAGCGCCGAGCGGCAGAAGCTGGCCAAGACCCGGTTCGTCGCCAACGCCGGTCTGGCCGCGGGCGCCACGTACCAGTGGATCGTGAAGCCGTACCGCGCGGGCACGTTCAAGAAGGGCGCGGACGGGCGCACCTTCGCCGTGGTGAAGGCCGGTCTCGCGGGCGCGTTCGCCTACAACCGGCTCAAGGCGGCGGCGGAGAACGCCAAGGGCGACCCGCTGCTCTCCAAGGCGGTCGCGCCGCTCACCGCCGGGATCGACTCGCTCAAGGACCTCGGCACGAAGTTCCGCAAGGGCGAGGTGGGCGAGGGGGACGTCGGCGCCTTCGAGAGCGTGATCAACAGCGTCAAGGAGGCGGGCAGGAGCGCGGGCGCGGAGGTGAGGGACCAGGTGCCCAGCACGTCCCAGCTCGGGGGATGACGGTCGGGGAACGGCGACGGCCCCCGTCCGGACCGAGGATCCGGACGGGGGCCGTGTGCTGGGTACGAACCGGTCAGCCGCGCTGGATGCCGGTGGTGTCCTGGAGGACGCCGCGGCGCCCGTCCTGCGTCTGGGCCACCAGGGCCTGGCCGCGCTGCTCGACCGCCAGGTACCAGGTGCCGGGCGCCAGCTCGGCGATCGGGGCCTGTCCGCCGTCCTCCGCGTACAGCGGACGGGCGACCGGGACCGCGAACCAGAACGGGGCGAAGTCCGAGGCCGGCTGCGCCGGGGCCTGCTGCGGCTCGGGCTGCTTCGGGGCCTGCGGCTGCGGCTGGGGCTGCGGGGCGGGCGCCTGCGCGCCGAACGGGTGGCCGGCGCCGTGCGAGGCGTCGTGCGCGCCCCCGTACGGCTGCTGCTGCGCGCCCGGGTAGCCGTAGCCGCCGGGGACGCCGTGCGGGCCGGGCTGACCCGGCTGCATGCCGTACGGCTGCGGGGTCTGCGGACGCGGCGCGCCCACCAGCGGGGCCTTGAGGGCCGGGACCAGCGGACCGGCGACCGCGGCGGCGGCGAGGACCAGGGAGGCGATCAGGCCGAGGATCAGACCGGCACCGGCGTTGGTCGCCTCGAAGATCCACATGAGCAGGGTCCACGCGGAGGCGATGGTGAACGCGGCACCGACCTGACCGAGCTCCAGGCCCGCCACCTTGCGCTGCTGCGGCAGGGCGCGGGAGGCCACGACGAGGGCGGCGCCGACGATGCCCAGGAAGAAGGAGCCCCAGCCGAGCGGCGACGCCTCCCACGAGTTCGGGCTGTCGATCTGGTCGCAGATCGACGCCGGGCCGTCGCAGCTCGAGATGCCGAGGAACGAGGCGATGAACAGCACCACCGCTGCGCCGATCAGCACGCCATCGCCTCGGGTGAGGGAGCGGATATTCACGTGAGAAGTCCTTCGTCGGGTCGTCGTCGCGTCGGTCGTCGTCGCGACGGGTGGCGCTCAAGTCATGGCAGGGGGGCGGCCCCCTCGTACGGAGAATCTATCGCCCGCCGGTTCTACCCCCGGAGGTAGGTGGCGATGCCGTCCGCGATCCCCTGCGCCGCTTTCTGCCGCCACACCGCCGACGCGAGGAGCTGCGCGTCCTTCGGATCACGCATATTGCCGCATTCGACGAACACCTTGGGGACGGTTGAGAGATTGAGTCCGCCGAGATCGTCCCGTACGTCCAACCCCGTACCTCCGCCGAGGTAGTTGGCGGGCGCGGTGCCGGTGGCGCGGGCGAACCGGTCCGCGATCCGTTCGCCCAGCTCACGAGAGGGGCCGACGATCTTCGCGGTGTCGGCGGCGCCCTCCCGCACGCGTGCGGGGAGGATCACATGGAACCCGCGGTGCCCGGCGGCCGAACCGTCCGCGTGGACGGAGACGACGGCGTCGGCGCGCGCCTCGTTGCCGATCCGCGCCCGCTCGTCGATGCACGGACCCCAGGGACGGTCCGCGTCGTGGGTGAACACCACCTTCGCCCCGCGCGCGGTGAGCAGGTCCCGCAGCCGGTGGGAGACGTCGAGGGTGAAGGAGGCCTCGGTGTACCCGTCGTTCGTCGACGTGCCCGTGGTGTCGCACTCCTTGCGGTTCGTCCCGATGTCCACCTTCTGGTCGATCTCCTTGGAGTGCCGGAAGTTGCCGGGGTTGTGACCGGGGTCGACGACGACGGTCCGCCCGGCGAGGGAACGGTTCTCCGGCGCCGGGGGCGCGGGGGCGGAGGGAGTCCGGCTCGGCTGCGGGGTGCTCCGGGTCGCCGACTGCGCGGGGCCCTTCCCGGACGGCGGGCCGGCCGGGTCCGGGGAGGCCCCGCACCCGGCGAGCGCGGCGCAGCAGCCCGTGGCGGCGAGGACGAGGGCGAGGGGACGGCGGGCGGTCTTCCGGTGGTCGTTCGGCACCCCGCGACTTTAGGCCTTGCGCGGGGCGAAATCCCGCAGGGGCCCGTACCGGGTACGTACCGGGTTGGTCACCGCCGGGGGAGAACGGTGGACGCGTGTGCGGGGACGGTGAAGGGTAGTCATGAGAGGCGACGGTGGGGTGCCACCGCGCATGGACCCACGAGGGGGACCGTGGTGGGGGAAGAACCGAACGACGCACGTCCCGAGCCGGCCGACAGGATCCCGGGCGGGGACGCCTTAGACCACTCGAACCGGAGTCGGAACCAGGACCAGGACCGGGGCCGGAGCGGGCGGACCCCGTCGGCTCCGGACCCGCGTACGGCTCCGGTGCCGGAGGCGCCGCCCTGGGCCCCGGTGCCCCCGGCGGGCCGGACGCCGGAGACCCCGGCCGCTCCGCCTCCGCCTCCGCCGGCGCGGCCGCCCGCCACGCCCACGCTCGCCTTCGGCCCGCCGCCGACGGCGTCCGGGCAGGGCTCCGACCGGGCTTCCGGTGAGCCCTCCGGCGCGGTGCCCGTCGGGGCGGGCGCCGCCGCGTCCGGCTACGGCCACCCGCAGTCCGACCCCGCGACCGCGCCCGGCTACGGGCCGCCGCCGGGATACGGACCGCCGGGTTACGGGCCTCCCGGGTACGGCCCGCCGCCCGGGGACGGGCCGCCCGCGCAGCCGCCCGGCCCGGCGAACCCGGCGCAGGCCGCCGCGATCGCCCTGCTCAACCTCTCCGGCCTCGGCCTGGGGTACGTGCTCCTGCGCCACTGGGCCGGCGCCGCGCTCTGCTGGCTCGCCACCGCCGCCCTGCTCGTGGTCGCGCTGCCCGCCGACGTCGACGGCGTGCCCGTCGGCGTCCTCGTCGGGTACGGCGTCCTGCTGCTCGCCGCCGCGGCCGACGGCTTCCGGCGCGGGCTGCGCGCCACCCTCCGGACCGGCGCGGCCCTCCGGCGCCTGGCGCTGCCGCTCGCCCTGGTGCTGCTCGCGGTGCCCGCCGGGGGCTCCCTCGCGTACGGCGCGGCCCGCGAGGAGGCGAGGGAGGAGGCCCTGCTCGCCCGCCTCACCGTCGCCGACGAGCGGGTGAAGTCCGGCGAGGGGCTCCTCTTCGAGCGGGCCGAGCCCCTCTACCGCCTGGCGCTCGCCACCTACCAGGACCTCGGCACGAAGCACGCGGGCTCGCGGGCCGGGAAGCTGGTCCCCGCGCGCCTCGACGCGTACTACGCGCAGCTCTCCGCGCCGTACGCGAAGAAGGACCACTGCCGGGCGGTCGCGCCGCTCAAGCACCTGCGGGGCCTGGCCGGGACGGTCGACAAGGACCTCCTCGGCACCCGGCCGGCCAAGGCGGAAGAGCCGCTGGCCGAGTCGCTCTACGGGTGCGGGACGGCCGCGCTCGGCGTGCAGTCCGCCGAGCCGGCCGCCGAGGTGAGCCTGAACGAACTCCTCGACACCTTCCCGAAGTCGGCCCAGGCGAGCCGCGTCGAGCCCGCCGTCCGCGAGGCGATCAAGACGCGGTCGGCGGCCGTCGACGGCGGCGGCGCGCCCTGCGGGACCGTCGTCGAACTGCGCACGCTCCGCGGCTCCGTGGACGCCCTGCCGGACGCCGCCTTCGAAGGCGCCGCGCGGGAGGTCGGGGAGGCCGTCGAGAAGGGCGACTTCGCCTGCGGGACCTCGCAGTTCCGGAGCAAGGAGTTCGACGACGCGGCCACGACGATGACCCAGTTCGCCAAGGACCACCCGAACAGCCCGAAGGCCGCGCACGCGCGCTCGATCGCCATCGCGGCCGAGATAGCGGACGAGGAGCCCGAGGCGGGCAAGAGCCTGCCCCCGGCGACGGCCCCCGGCGGCGCCCGGATGGTCATGGTGGTGAGCAACGACGGCCCCGGCTCGGTCGAGCTGCTCTACACGGGCCCGACGACCGGCAAGATCACGCTGAACGCGTGCGCGACCTGCACCAAGTACCCCAGCTCGATCTTCCTCGACCCGAAGAAGGTCAAGGCGTGCACCGGCCCGTCCTCGAAGTACCCGAAGGCGACGCTGCTGCTGCCCGCCGGCACCTACCACTTCCTCCAGAAGCGGGCCGGCACGAGCACGACGACGACCGGGGACACGAAGACCAGCAAGACGAAGATCGAACCGAACTACAGCTACACGAACTGCCTGTACGTGACGTCGGGTTTCTGAGGCACGGAGTCCCGTCCGGCGGCCGCCTTCTTCCGTGAGGGGCGGCCGTCGCCCGTTCCCGTCTCAGCGGCGGCGCAGCACCCGCAGCGAGTCGGTCACCGAGACCTCCTCGAAGTCGCCCGACTCCAGGGCGCGGAGGTAGATCCGGTACGGGGCCTGGCCGCCGTCCTCCGGATCCGGGAAGACGTCGTGGATGACGAGCAGACCGCCGGGAGCGACCTTGGGGGCCCAGCCCTCGTAGTCGTTCACGGCGTGCTCGTCGGTGTGCCCGCCGTCGATGAACACGAACCCGAGCTGCCCGGCCCACACCCTCGCCACCTGCGGCGAGCGCCCGACGACCGCGATCACGTGCTCCTCCAGGCCCGCCTTGCGCAGGGTCCGCCGGAAGGTCGGCAGCGTGTCCATGAGCCCCACCTCGGGGTCGACCACGGTCGGGTCGTGGTACTCCCAGCCGGGCTGCTGCTCCTCGCTGCCCCGGTGGTGGTCCACGGTGACCGCGACCGTCCCCGCCTGCCGGGCCGCGTCCGCGAGCAGGACCGTGGACCGCCCGCAGTACGTCCCGACCTCCAGGAGCGGCAGCCCCAGCTTCGCGGCCTCGGCGGCCGCCCCGTACAGCGCGAGCCCCTCCCCGACGGGCATGAAGCCCTTCGCGGCCTCGAAGGCGGCAAGGATCTCGGGGCTGGGCTCGGACATGGTGGCTCCTACTGGCGAGTACGGCGGTACGGCCGCCCATCGTGCCCTACGCGTCGCACTCGAACCACACCGTCTTCCCGTCGGCCCGCTCCTCGACCCCCCACCGGTCCGTCACGGCCTCCACCAGGACGAGCCCCCGCCCGCCCTCGTCCAGCTCCCCGCCCGCCTTCGCGACCACGGTCCCGGGCACCCCGTCCGCCACCTCCACCCGCAGCCCGTACGGCTCCCGCAGGATCAGCACGGAACACCGGCGGCCCGGCACGTGCCGGACGACGTTCGCGACCAGCTCGGTGAGCGCGAGGGTCGCGGAGTCGGACAATCGGACGAGTTCCCACCGCGTGAGGAACATGTGCAGGATGCGGCGCATGTGACCGGCGGAGTGCTCACCGACGGTGAACCCCATCCGGTAACTCGTCGCAAGTTCCGCAGGGTAGAGGTCTGTTGCCTGATTCATGCCCCCAGGGTGAACGCTTTTCGTTACGCTCGGCTACGGCCCGAACACAACGCCTCGTCGCGTCGATCTGGGGGGTGACCTCGCCGTGGTCAACATCCGCAACCTCGATCCCAGCGCCTCGCCGCTGGACTACTACGGAGCGGAATTACGCCGTCTGAGGGAGGCGGCCGGTCTGAACCAGTCGCAACTCGGTGACGTCGTCTACTGCACGGGCTCGCTGATCGGCCAGATAGAGACGGCGAAGAAGGTCCCCACGCGGCGCTTCTCGGAACAACTCGACGCGGCGTTGATGACGGGCGGGACGTTCTCGCGGCTGGTGGGGCTTGTGCTGAAGAGCCAGTTGCCCACGTGGTTCCAGCCGTATGCGGACATGGAGGCGCGGGCGACGTACATCTACTCCTTCCAGGCGGGAGTGGTGGACGGTCTGCTCCAGACGCCGGAGTACGCGCGGGAAGTTCTGCGAACTCGTTCGGAGGGGGAGGACCTTGACGCCAAGGTCGCCGCTCGTATCGAGCGACAGCGAGTGCTGGAACGCGACACACCACCGTTGTGTTGGGTGGTGATGACCGAGGCGGTCCTCCGTCAGGAGGTCGGCGGACGCGAGGTCATGCGAACCCAACTCGCCCACCTCTTGCGTATGCAGGAACAGGAGTGGGTGAAGATCCAGATCCTTCCGTTCGAGGCCGGTGCGCATGCGGGGCTGATGGGATCGTTCAACCTGCTGCGCTTCGACGACGACCCGGACATCGTCTACACCGAGGACTTCATCCAGGGGCACATGACCGCCAATCCGTCCGCCGTCAGGGAGGGGTTCCTCCGTTACGATCACTTGCGAGCGGCTGCCCTCTCCGTAGAGGAATCGGCTCAACTGATCGCCCGCATCATGGAGGAGCAGTATGGGGACCAACCAGAACCTGACGGGCGCGCGTTGGCGTAAGTCTTCGTACAGCTCGGACACCGGCGGCCAGTGCATCGAGTGCGCCCCGCTCGGCACCGCCGCCTGGCGCAAGTCGTCGTACAGCGGCGACACCGGCGGTCAGTGCGTCGAGGTCGCCGACCTCGCCGCCCACGTCGCCGTGCGCGACTCCAAGAACCCCGAAGGCCCCGCCTTCCTCGCCGCCCCGGCCGCCTTCACGGCCTTCGTGAGCGCCGCCGCCGAGGGGCGTCTCGGCCGCTGACCGCGGCGACCCTCATGGGAATGGTGATCCTCGCCCTGGCGCTGCCGGCCTGGGCGGGGATCACGTACGTCGGCCTCGTCCGGGCCCGCAGGGGCGACGAACCGCCCTGGCCCTGGTCGCCCCGCCCCCCTCGTACCGCCGCCGGGAAGGCCGCCTGGATCGGCGCGCTCGCGGTCAGGCGCCGTCGGCGTACGTCCCGCTGAGGACGGGGAGCCCGGCCTCAGAGGTCCAGCGCGTGGCCGGTCGTCGCGTCGACGTGGGACGGGACCTCGTCGTGGCGGTCGCCGACGGTGGACGTGCCCGTGGGCTCGAACATGAGGATCGAGGCTCCGTCGGGGGAGGACGGGCGGTGCTCGGTGCCGCGCGGGACGGTGAAGACGGAGCCGCGGGGGAGGTGGACCGTGCGTTCGCCGGCGGGCTCGCGCAGGGCGATGCGCAGCTCGCCGTCGAGGACGAGGAAGAACTCGTCGGTGTCGTCGTGCGCGTGCCAGACGTGCTCGCCCCGGACCTTCGCCACGCGGACGTCGTAGTCGTTGACGCGGGTGGCGACGCGGGGGCTCCAGAGGGCGTCGAAGGAGGCGAGGGCGGTGGCGAGGGAGAGGGGTTCGTCGGTCATGGACCGATCCTCGGCCGTGGCGCGGCCCCGGCGCGAGTGCTAGGAATCGCACATGCCGCAAGGATCCTCGCAGCCGCGTCCGGCCACGCCGCTCCACCGGGTCGTCGTGATCGTCGACGCGCACTCCAACCCCTTCGAGCTCGGCTGTGCCACGGAGGTCTTCGGCCTGCGCAGGCCGGAGCTGGGGGAGGGGCGGGAGCTGCTGTACGACTTCCGGCTCTGCTCGCCGGATCCGGACACCCTCATGCGGGACGGCTTCTTCACCCTCACCGGCGTCGCCGGGCTAGAGGCGGCGGACGGGGCGGACACGGTGATCGTGCCGAACCGGCCCGACGTGGAGGTGCCGCGCCGCCCGGACGTGCTCGACGCGGTCCGGCGGGCGCACGCGCGCGGGGCCCGGCTGGTCGGCTTCTGCAGCGGGGCCTTCACGCTCGCGGAGGCGGGGGTGCTCGACGGGCGGCGGGCCACCGCGCACTGGCAGTGGGCGGACTCCTTCCGGCGGCGGTTCCCGGCGGTACGGTTCGAGGAGGACGTGCTGTTCGTGGACGACGGCGACATCCTGACGGCGGCGGGGAGCTCGGCGGCGCTCGACCTCGGGTTGCACGTCGTCCGGCGCGACCACGGGGCGGAGACCGCGAACGCGGTCAGCCGGCGCCTGGTCTTCGCGGCCCACCGGGACGGCGGACAGAAGCAGTTCGTCGAGCGCCCCGTACCGGACGTCCCCGACGCGTCGCTCGCGCCGGTCCTCGCGTGGGCGCAGGAGCGGCTCGATCGGCCGCTGACCGTCGCGGACCTGGCGGACCGGGCCGCCGTCAGCCCGGCGACCCTGCACCGCCGCTTCCGGGCGGAACTGGGCACGACTCCGCTGGCGTGGCTGACGGGCGAACGGGTCGCCCTGGCCTGCCGGTTGATCGAACGGGGCGAGGTGCGGACCGACGCGGTCGCGCGGGGGAGCGGCCTGGGCACGGCGGCGCACCTGCGGACCCTGATGCGCCGCGAGACGGGCCTCACGCCGACGGAGTACCGCCACCGCTACGGGCCCGTCCCGCCGGTGCCGGCCACCTCGCGGAAGGCACCGCGCAGCACCTCCGCCCTCTTCTGATCGTGACGGGCGGCACTGGCAACGGGCGGTCCGCTCAGTCCTCGACGCCCAGGTCGGCGCGCATCGCCTTCTTCATCGCCCCCACGTAGGGCCAGACGTCCTGGTGGAGTTCGTCCTCCATCGTCCGCAGTTCGGCCGCGTGGGTGGTGGGGTCCGCCGCGTACTTCCTGAGCCTTCCGTAGGCCGCGTTCAGACGCGTCTTGGCCGCGCTGGAGGAGCGCGACACCACGTCGGGGACGATCATCTGGGACTCCGCGTAGCTCTCCCGGTAGGCCACCCTGGCCGCCTCCAGGTTCTCCAGGGACGCGGTGACGTCCTCACCGCGTGCCAGTGCGTGGAGATGGTTGGTCATCTCCGTCAGGTACTGGCGCGCGGCGGTGTTCAGCGTGATGTAGCAGGCACGTCGGCGCTCCAGGCTCTCGCGCTGCCCTTGCAGGGCCCGCTCCGCCCGGAGCAGCTCCTCGGCGTGGTCGCGTTCCTCGCGCCGCTGGTCGGCGGCGGCCTGGAGCTCCATGCGTTTGGTGCGGTCCGCGCGGACCTGCGTCAGGAGCGCGGCTCCCAGCGTTCCCGCCACGCCGACCACCGCGATCAACAGTGCCGACCAGTTCGCGCCCATGTTCCCTCCCGTGTACGGCCCGGTCCCCGCGACGATGCTGTCACAAGGGGGACCGGCTCAGGCGCGGTGGCCGGGCCAGTGAGGGTCCTCCCAGCGGGCGGGGCCGGTCAGGCCCATGAGCCTGACGCGGTGGAGCAGGTCCTCGTGGACGCCCGAGGGGCCGAGCCTGACGGGGGCGTGGCGGACGAGCCAGGCGGCGAGCCCGGTCCGGAAGAGCTCCTCGTTCTCCTCCTCCCGGGTGCGCCAGGGGAGTTCGTCGCCCAGCAGGTCGTACTCCCAGTGCTCGGCGGCCTCGGCCAGGTGCCGGTCGGCCACGTCCTCGTCGAGCGCCTCCCAGGCCGCGAGCCACGGACCGAGCGTGCCGGACGCCTCCGCGCACAGTTCGAGGAGCTCGTGGGCGGGGACGGCGGGGGCCGGGTCGGTGAGGGTGCCGGCCCACCAGGCGTGCAGGAACTCCCGTACCGCCCCGGCCTGTCGCTCGGGCCACCGCGACCACTCGCCCCGGGCGAACGCCCGTCCCGCCTCGTACATGCGGAACCCGGACCGCTCCCGGCCGGTGACGAGCGCCCCGGCGAACTGGGGCAGTACGCGGCGCAGCACCGCGCCGTGGTCCCGCCAGTCGGGAGCCGTCCACGTGCGGCGCAGGAGGTCGGGGTCGAGCACGACGTCCGGGACCTTCAGGAGCGCGAGTTCCTCCGCACCGCCCCAGTGGCAGTCGCACTGGACCTCGTCGCTCCGGGCGGTCATGCCGCGGAAGGTGACGGCCAGGCCGTCCAGGGCGCGGTCGAGGCGGATTCGTGCGGGAGTGCCGTCGACGTCCATCGGTGCCGGAACCGCCTTGCCGGTACTCCGGACGACTTCCGCCGGCCGAAGATTCCCACCTTACCGGCCCCGGACACCGTCGCTCGCGGAGAGCGCGGGCGGAGGGTGCGGGGGCGCGGCCCGGGCGTAGGCCTCGTGGGCCGGGGGGTGGGGCCCGAGGCGTATGACCATAGACGTATGTACGGGGCTGAAGGCGTCTGCGACCATGACCGTCATGCCGCAGACCGACTCCGTCACCAGTGCGTCCCCCGTCGTCCCTCCCGCACCCGCGCCCCGCGCCTGGGCGGTCGTCCTGGTCGCGTGCGCGGGGCAGTTCCTCGTGGTGCTCGACGTCTCCGTCGTGAACGTGGCGCTGCCGTCGCTGCGGGCCGACCTCGGGCTCTCGGCGCTCGGCCTGCAGTGGGTCCTCAACGCGTACTCGATCGCCTTCGCCGGGTTCATGCTGCTCGGCGGGCGGGCCGCCGACCTCTACGGGCGCAAGGCGATGTTCCTGCTCGGGCTCGTGGTGTTCACCGCCGGGTCCGTCGCGGGCGGCCTCGCGCAGGAGGGCTGGCAGCTCGTGGCCGGGCGCGCCGTGCAGGGGCTCGGCGCCGCCGTCCTGTCGCCCGCCACCCTGACCCTGGTCACCGGCGCGGTCGCCCCCGGGCCCGCCAGGAGCAGGGCCATCGGCACCTGGACGGCGGTCGGCGCGGCCGGCGGCGCGGCGGGCGGCTTCGTCGGCGGCCTCCTCGTCGACCTGCTGTCCTGGCGCTGGGTGCTCCTCGTCAACGTCCCCGTCGGCGCGCTCGTCCTCACCGGCGCGCTCCTCTGGCTCCGCGAGAGCCGCCCCGGCACCGGCCGCCGCCTCGACCTGCCGGGCGCGATCCTGGTCACCGGCGGGCTCGCCACCCTCGCGTACGGCATCGTCCAGACCGAGGAGGCGGGCTGGGGCGACCCGAAGACCCTCCTGACGCTCCTCGGCGCGCTCGTCCTGCTCGCCGCCTTCGTCGCGGTCGAGGCCCGCACGACGGCCCCCCTGATGCCGCTGAAGATCTTCCGCACCCGAACGGTGTCGGCGGCCAACACCGCGATCCTGCTGTTCGGTTCGAGCTCCTTCGGCATGTGGTTCTTCATGACGGTGTACGCGCAGAACGTCCTCGGCTACACCCCGCTCCAGGCCGGTCTCGCGCTCGTGCCCAGCTCCCTGAGCGTCGTCCTTGGCTCCAAGCTCGCGCCCCGCCTGATGCCGGCCCTCGGCGCCCGCACCGTCGCCGTCATCGGCGCGCTGGTCGCCGCCTCCGGCTTCGCCTGGCAGTCCACGATGCAGGTCGACGGCACCTTCCTGACGACGATCCTGGGCCCCGGCATCCTCATGATGGGCGGCATCGGCCTGGCCACCACCCCGCTGGCCACCCTCGCCACCTCCAGCGCCGCCCCCGGCGACGCGGGCCTCGTCTCCGGCCTCGTCAACACCTCCCGCACCATGGGCGGCGCCCTCGGCCTCGCGACCCTCTCCACCGTCGCCGCCGCCGTCACCGGCCCGGTCCACGGCACCCCGGACCCGGCCGCCCTGACCTCGGGCTACGCGACGGCCTTCCGCGTCTCGGCGTCGGTCCTCCTCGGCGCGACCCTCCTGATGCTGCTGTGGCTGCCGAAGGAGGGGTCCAAGCGCTAGGGGCCGTCCGGCGGATCAGGCCCGGGGCCCGTCCGGCGGATCAGGGCCCGGGGGCCTCGCCGATCGCACCGGGCGGCGACCGGGCGACGACGTGGGCCAGGCGACGTCGTCGATCGCGAGCCACGGCGCGGCGGCCACCGCCGAGGGCGTGAGGCCGGTGAACTCCCGGACCTCGCGGTGGAGGTGGGACTGATCGGCGTAACCGCTTCCGGCGGCGACGTCGGCGGAGGCGTGCCCCGCCGCGAGGAGACGGGCGGCGCGGTCGAACCGCACCAGCCGGGCGGCCCGCTTGGGCGTGACCCCGAGCTGGGAGCGGAAGCGGGCCGACAGGCGCTTGCGGCTCCAGCCGACCTCGTCCGCGAGGCCGTCGACCCTCACCCGTCCCCGGCGGCCGAACGTCCGCCGCCAGGCATGGGCGACCTCCGGATCGACCCGGGGGCCGGTGCCGAGCCTCCGGCCGAGGACGTCCGCCGCGAGCGCGAACCGTTCGTCCCACGACCCGGCGGCGCGCAGCCCCTCCTCGAACCGCTCGGCGTCACGGCCCCAGACGTCGGCGAGGGACACCACCGCCCCGCACGATCCGGCCGGCACCCCCAACACCGAAGCCGCCACCACCGGCTCCAGCCGGATCTGGAGGCACTCGCCGGCCCGGCCGCCCATCCGGAGGTCACCGGGGAGGAGCCCGACGACGACACTGCCGCGCCCGTGCCGGTCCCGCGCGCGGCGGACGAGTTCCCCCTCCCCGCTCAGGTCGACGAGCAGGGTGACGGCGGGGTGCGCGACCATCGCGATGTCCACGGGCGCGGAGACGCCCTGGCGGAAGCCGGCCATGCCGACCCCCGGCGTCCGGAGCGGGGCGCGCGGGACCACGACGTCCACGCGTGTCCAGTCGAGCGGTGCTTCCGTCGGCCGCATGGGACCACCCTAGGGGCGTACGGGCGGGGTGTCCGCGCCCGGCGCCGTGAAGCCCAGCAGCAGTTCGGCGGTTCCGCCCGGCTCTTCGAGCATGGCCAGGTGCCCGACGCCGGGCAGCGTCTCGACCCGCGCGCCCGGCACCGCCTCGTACCGGTGCGCCGACGACGGCTCCCAGCGGGGGTCGGCACCGCCGAAGACCACCAGCAGGGGCACTCCGAGGGCGGCGAGGCGCTCGGGCACGCTCCGTTCGGCGATGTAGGCGGTGCTGCACCGCAGCACCGCCCTGGTCGTGCGGTACGTGCTGTGCCGCAGGTCGGCGACCATGGCGTCCGGGATCTCCACCGGGCGGGCGGCCGTCGCGCCGATCCCCCTGCGGATCATCGCGTCCGAACGTTTCGCCCACAGGAGCGGGCCGAGGGGAGGGGCCAGCAGGACCCGGAGGAGGAGCGGCTGCGGGAGCAGCGCGTCGGGGGCCGGGCCCGAGCCGACCAGTGCGAGCGACCCCACCAGATCGGGGCGCCGTTCGGCGAGCGCGGTGGCGACGTAACCGCCGCTGGAGTGCCCTGCCACGGCGACGGCGCGCAGGCCGAGGCCGTCAAGGACCGCCGCCACCCGGTCCGCCTGCGCGGGCACGTCGTACGACGGTGCGGGCGGGGACTGGCCGCAGCCCGGGAGGTCGACCCGGACGACGTGGTGGCGGCGGGCGAGCGCGGGGACCAGGGGGCCCCACATGGCGCCCGAGGCCCCCGATCCGTGGATCAGCAGCAGTGGGGGCGCCTGCCTCGGGCCGTCGTGGACCACGTGCAGTCCGTGGGCGCGCCCGGTGTCGTGTTCACCCGTGAGTTCGCTCATGGAGGGAGGATGCGCGGACCGCCGCCCGCCGGTCTTGTACGTATGTCCGCGCGGAGCCGCCGTCCGCCGGTCCTGTACGCAGGCCCCTGGGGAGCCGCCGTCCGCCGGTCTCGTACGTACGTCCTCGTGGCGCCGCTGCCCGGCGGTCTCGTATGTACGTCCTCGCGGAGCCGCCGTCCGCCGTACGGCCTCCGGCGTGGCGGGCGTCGCGCCGCGCTGCTCAGAGCCAGCCCTGCTGCCGGGCGGCCCTCACCGCCTCCATGCGGTTGCGGGTGCCCGTCTTGCCGATCGCGGAGGAGAGGTAGTTGCGGACCGTGGACTCCGAGAGGTGGAGGGCGGCCGCGATGTCCGCGATCGTCGCGCCGTCCACCGAGGCCGCCAGCGCGTCCCGTTCGCGGGCCGTCAGGGGGTTCGGGCCCGCGCCGAGGGCCGCCGCCGCGAGGGCCGGATCGACCACCGTCTCGCCCCGCAGGACCTTGCGGACCGCCTCGGCCAGCTCCTCCACCGGCCCGTCCTTCACCAGGAACCCGGCCGCCCCCGCCTCCATCGCCCGCCGCAGATAGCCCGGCCGGCCGAACGTCGTCAGGATGAGGACCCGGCAGTCCGGCACCTCGTCCCGCAGGTCCGCCGCCGCGTCGAGGCCCGAACGCCCCGGCAGCTCGATGTCGAGCAGCGCCACGTCCGGCCGCGCCACCAGCGCCGCGTCCACGATCCCGTCGCCCCGCCCGACCTGCGCGACCACCTCGATGTCCGGCTCCATGCCGAGCAGCAGGGCCAGCGCCCCGCGCATCATCCCCTGGTCCTCGGCGAGCAGGACTCTCACGGACTTTCCCGGGCGGTGGTCCTGCGGCATCTCGGTCACGGGGACCAGGGTAGGACGCGCGGAGGCCGGGTCGTGGCGGGCGCGCCCCGGGGCCGCCCCGGTCGCCGTCGGCGCCCGTCGGCCCGTCAGCAGCGGTCGGCCCGCGCCTCCCCGGGGCCGGACCACGACTCCGACCCCGACCCCGACCCCGACCCCGACCTCGGCCCCGGCTTCGACCCCGACATCGGCCCCGGTTTCGGCTCCGCCCCCGACTCCGACTCCGACTCGGCGGTTTCCACGGGGAGTTCCGCGACGACCCTGAACCCGCCGCCCGGCACCGGTCCCGACTCCAGGGTGCCGCCCGCCGCCGCGAGCCGCTCGCGCAGGCCGCGCAGACCGCTGCCGGGGCCGGTGGCGGGGCCGTCCGGTCCCGGCCCGGCGGTCCCCGGCCCGGGCCCGCCGTTCCGCCCGTCGTCGGTGACCGTCAGGCGGGCCCGGTCGGCCGAGCCGGAGATCTCGACGACGCAGCGGGACGCCCCGCTGTGCCGCACCGCGTTCGTCACGGACTCCCGCACCACCCAGCCGAACAGCGCCTCCGCCGCCGGTTCCAGGAGCGGGCCCGAGCGGCGCACGACCGGCTCGATGCCCGCCGAGGAGAGCGCGTCGCGCGCCCGGTCCAGCTCGGCCGCCAGACTGCCCTCCCGGTAGCCGGTCACCGCCTCCCGGATCTCCGTCAGCGCCTGGCGGCCCACCGACTCGATGTCCGCGACCTGCGCGAGCGCCGCGTCCAGGTCGTGCGGGGCGAGCCGCCGGGCGGCCTCCGACTTCACCACGACCACCGAGAGCGTGTGGCCCAGGAGGTCGTGGAGGTCGCGCGAGAACCGCAGCCGCTCCTTCTCCACCGCCGTCCGCGCCAGCTCCTCCCGGGTCGTACGCAGCTGCCGGACCGTCTCGTTCAGGGCGAGGATCGCCGCCGTCACCATCACCGAGACGAACGTCCCGTACACGACCCCGAACGAATCCCAGCCGTCCCGCCAGAACGTCACCACCACCACCCCGGCGACCAGCGGGAAGGCGATCCGGGGCAGCAGCCTCCCGCGCCGCACCACCGCCCCGACCGCCAGGCCCAGGAGCGGGAAGAGCAGCAGCCACTCCCGGCCGTAGCCGATCGCGAGCCCGAAGGTGAGCGCCACGAGCGCGCCGAGCAGCCACCAGGTCAGCGGCGCCTCCCGGACGCGCGGGTCGAAGGCGCGCAGGACGATCGCGATGTACAGGATGGTGACGGCGAGCAGGCCCAGGCAGCCGATCCACGGGTTCGGCGCCTCGCCGCCGATGAGGTGCGAGAGCGCGCCCAGGCCCATGAGGAGCCACGGGAGCAGGCTGAGCCCGCTCGGACCCCGCTCGCGCAGCCGCTTCCTTCGCCGCCGCCAGATCTCCATGACCGCCCCCGTGTCCTCTCGTGCTTCCGCGTCCGTCACGCCGTCCGTGCCGAACGACGGTACGAGACCGCCGCGTACGCGCCGAACAGCGCCGCCCACCCGGCGAGCACCGCGAGGGCCGCCGCCCCCGGGGCCCGTCCGTCCGTCACCGCCACGCCCAGCTCCGCGAAGCGGTTCGTCGGCGTGTACTCCGAGAGCGTCCGGAGCCAGTCGGGGAAGAGCACGACCGGGAACCACAGGCCGCCGACGACCGCGAGCCCCAGGTTGCAGGCGACGTTCACGGCGCCGGTGGTCTGGGCGGTGAGCCGGTAGCCGTTGCCGATGCCGAGCAGCGTGAAGGGGAGCGAACCGAGCCACAGCGTGACGGCGACCGTGACCCACTGCCAGGCCGCCATCCGCACCCCGTTGGCGAGCCCGCCCGCGAGCAGCACCCCCGCGATGGCGGGCAGGACGACCACCGAACCGGTCAGGGCCCGCCCCGCCACCACCTGGCGGGGCGTCATCGGGGTGATCCTCAACTGCCGAAGCCAGCCGGTGGACTTGTCCTCGGCGACCCCGGTCCCGAGGGAGAGCGCGGCGCCCAGCGCCCCGTACGCCGCCATGCCGACCATCGCGGCCGTCCGGTACGCGCCGTCGTCCGTGCCGAGGTTGGTGAAGAGGAGGTACATCATCACCGGGATGCCGATCGTCGAGATCGCGAATCCGGTGTCGCGCAGGGTGCGGCGCACCTCCAGGCGTACGTACGCGGTGATCATCGGGTCGTCTCCAGGCTTGCGGGGGTCGTGGGCGTCGTGGGCGTCGTGGGAGTCGTGGGCGTTGCGGACGTCGCGGGCGCGGGCCCGCCGGCCGCGAGCGGCTTCCGGGTGAGGGCGAGGAAGGTGTCGTTCAGGGAGGCCGGGGCGACCTCCAGGCCCCGGATCGCGTCCCGCTCCGCGAGCGCCCGGACCGTCGCGTCGGAGTCGGCGGTACGCAGCCGGGCGCGGTCGCCCCGGACCTCGTACGAGGTCACGCCGGGCAGCGAGTCGAGCCAGGCGGTCGGGCCGACGGCCAGGTCGAAGGAGACCAGGCTGCCGCCGACCGCCCGCTTGAGCTGCTCGCTCGTGCCGTCGGCGGCGACCCGGCCGGAGTCGAGCACGACGATCCGGTCCGCGTGCGCGTCGGCCTCCTCCAGGTAGTGGGTGGAGAACAGGACGGTGTTGCCCCGGCGGGCGTAGCCGCGCATCGCCTCCCAGAACTCCTGCCGGGCCTCGACGTCGAGCGCGGCCGTCGGCTCGTCCAGGACGATCAGCTCCGGGTTCCCGACGAGGGCCACGGCGAACCGGACCCGCTGCGCCTGGCCGCCGGAGAGCCGGTCCGCGCGGCGGTCGGCGAGGCCGGTCAGACCGGCGAGCGCCAGGGCCTCCGCGACCGGCATCGGGGCCGGGTAGGTGCGGGCGACGAAGCCGACGAGCTCGCGGACCGTGACCCGGGGGACCGGCCGGCCCTCCTGGAGCATCGCCCCGACCCGCCCGGCCGCGACGGCCCGGGCCGGGGGCCCGCCGAAGAGCTCGACCCGCCCGCCGTCGGGCTCGTCGAGGCCGAGGAGCAGGCCTATGGCGGTGGACTTGCCCGCGCCGTTGCGCCCCAGCAGGGCCACGGTCTCGCCCCGCCGGACGGTGAGGTCGAGTCCGTCGGCGGCGCGGACGGCGCCGTACGCCCTGGTCGCGCCCCGGAAGACGATCGCGGCCTCACCGGCCGGGTCCTGCTGCGCTCGCGTCTGCTGCTTCATGACCACGACGTTACGGAGAGTGAGGGGCGCTCCGGTAGGGCGTTGTGTACCCGTCCGACGGTGACAAATGTCCTGGGGGGCGACCCCGTAGGGGTGCTGACGTGCCGTCACCGAGGGTTCCCAAGCCCCGTCGCCTCGGCTATACATGGGGCCACCGAACTGGAACACGTTCCAGAACGACCCCGCTCCGGGGCGACCTCGCTCCGGAGGGACCGCGTGAGGAGCAGCAGCCCGATGCCCATCGACGCAGCCAAGGCCGTCGCCGCCGAACCCCGCAGCACCGAGATCGCCTGGGACCACAGGGACGTCCAGCTCTACCACCTCGGCCTCGGCGCGGGCGTGCCCGCCACCGATCCCGCCGAACTCCGCTACACCCTGGAGTCCCGGCTCCACGTCCTGCCCAGCTTCGCCACCGTCGCGGGCGGCGGCATGGGGATCGTCGACGGACTCTCCGCCCCCGGCGTCGACGTCGACCTCATGGCCGTCCTGCACGGAGCCCAGTCGATCACCCTCCACCGCCCGCTGCCCACCGGCGGGCGCGCCGTCTCCACCTCCCGTGTCGCCGCCGTCCACGACAAGGGCAAGGCCGCCGTCCTCGTCCTGCGCTCCGAGACCGCCGACGCCGACGGCCCGCTGTGGACGAGCGACGCGCAGATCTTCGTGCGCGGCGAGGGCGGCTGGGGCGGCGACCGGGGCCCCTCCGACCGGCTCGTCCTGCCCGACCGCGCGCCCGACCGGACCGTGGAGCGGCACGTGCGCGAGGAGCAGGCCCTGCTCTACCGTCTCTCCGGCGACTGGAACCCGCTGCACGCCGACCCGGAGTTCGCGGCCCTCGCCGGCTTCGACCGGCCCATCCTGCACGGCCTCTGCACCTACGGGATGACCCTCAAGGCCGTCGTGGACACCCTGCTCGACGGGGACGTCGCCCGCGTCCGGGCGTACCGCACCCGCTTCGCCGGGATCGTCTTCCCCGGCGAGACCCTGCGCATCCGGATGTGGACGGTGGAGGGCGGCACCCAGGCGACGGTCACGGCGGCGGAACGCGACGACGCCCCCGTACTCGCCGACACGTTCGTGGAGCACGCGTAGGGCGGCGGAGGAAGGGGCGGAGGGCGCGGCCGGGAACGCGGGAGGGCCCCGGGGTCTCCCCCGGGGCCCTCCGGTTCACCCCGTGCGCCCGGTCACTGCGCTTCGGGTTCGCGGCGGTGGCGGCCGTGCGGCGAGGACGAGGAGTCCTCCGCCGGCGAGGCCTCACCACGATGCCGCCCGGAGCCGTGCGACTCTGTACCCTCCGTGCTTGTCTCCGACATGCTGCAACTCACCCCGTAGGAATCGATCTTGCCGTGCGGCCCGAAAGTCTAGGGCCTGTCCGGCGGATCGGGGCGGGGCAGGACGCAGGGCGTGTCCGGCGGATCAGGGTCGGGGCGGGCCCTGGTCGGCGGGTCGGCCGTCCGCGAGGGGAGCCTGCTGGAGCGGTACGGGGCGGCACACCCGGGGTTCCTCGGGGACCGTCACCGGCTCCGGCGCGGGGTCCGGCTCGGGCGGTGGCTCCAGGGCCGCGAGCCCGCACGGCGTCCCCGGCGCCGCGTACGGCAGCCGCAGGACGCCCCCGGGCGTCCACAGGCCCGCGCCCGCCAGCCAGCCCTGCGGGACCGCCAGTTGGTCCATCCGGCGGGACGAGGGCCGCCAGGTCCCCACCCAGCTCCCGGCCGCCGCGTCGATCCGCAGCGCCACCGCGCAGCCCTCCGGCATGAGCACCTGACCCGGCTGCACGGCGAACGGCGTCACCGCCGCGTCGTCGAGCCGCAGGCAGTCCGGGAAGCGCACCGGGAGCAGACTGCCGAGGACGCCCCAGCCGAGCCGGTCGTGGCCCGGCGACGGCGCGTCGGAGCGGATCAGGAGCAGCCCGCTGTCCGGGTCCGCGAGCAGCAGCCGGTCGTCGCTCTCCTCGGTGATCTGGAGCAGCGGCGTCACCTCCCCGCCCCGCTCCAGGTCCACGGCGACCGCCTTCACGGGCCCGTCGCCGAGCCGCCGGTCCAGGGCGAGCATCCGGCCCGTGCGGTCCAGCCACACCCCGCCCGAGCAGCGGCCCCCGACCTCCGCCACCTGCTCGGGGCCGAAGGCCCCGCCCGCCACCAGCCACAGCGTCGTGCTCTCGGGGCCGACGCACATCGCGTACGCGCAGATGCCGTCCGGCGAGGGCGGGAGCAGGACGAGGGCCTCGGAGCCGGGCGCCTCCACCGAGCCGAGCCGGAGCTCCCCGGTGGCCGGGCCGGTCGGGTAGAGCAGGGAGAAGGAGTTCCGCCGCCCGTCCACGCGGCGGCAGACGAGGACCCGGCCGTCCGCGAGGGGCAGGAGCTGGGTGTGCGGCTCCTCCGGCTGGTCGAGGGGGAGCGGCACGGCGTACGGCTCCGGGCCGTCGAGGGTCCACCTCTCCACGTACAGGGCGTCCCCGACGCCCGCGAGCCTGGCCGCGTACGCGCCGTTCGCCGTGGTCGTGAACCCCGTCGGCCGGCCGCCGCTCCCGCCCTGCTTCCCTTCGTGGTCGTCGTCCTCGGCCGTCGTCTCGATGGCACACGCTGTCATCGACTCGTCACCTCCGGCGACGAAGCTAGTTTTCGCACTTCCAGCCGAACAACACGAGCCCGCTCACTTCACACATAAGGGTGGCCGTCCGGCGGTTCTGCCGAGCGGGAGCGGCCGGGTGTGCTGGAGTGACCGGCGGTGACCCCGTGTAAGGGGAGCCTAAGTGGATTCGGGGGCTCCGGTGGTGGGGTGGCGGCAGGGGCGGTACTAGGGGCGGGGCCGTCCACAGGGGGGCGGGGCCGTCCACAGGGGGCCGGGGCCCGGACGGGGTTGTCCACAGGCCAGGGCGGTGGAGCACGCGGGACAGGTAGCCTTTCCCCCGTGCCCCGTCTGTCTGAAGTCATCGCCGAGCTCGACGCCCTCTGGCCGCCCGACCGGGCCGAGCAGTGGGACGCCGTCGGCACCGTCTGCGGCGATCCCGACGCCCGGGTCGGCCGCGTCCTCTTCGCCGTCGACCCCGTCCAGGAAATCGTCGACGAGGCCGTCTCCCTCGGCGCCGACCTGATCGTCGCCCACCACCCGCTCTACCTGCGCGGTACGACGACGGTCGCGGCCGGCCACTTCAAGGGCCGCGTCGTGCACGACCTCATCAAGAACGACATCGCCCTCCACGTCGCGCACACCAACGCCGACACCGCCGACCCCGGCGTCTCCGACGCCCTTGCCGGCGCCCTCGACCTGCGCGTCACCGGCCCGCTCGTCCCCGAGAACGGCCTCGGCCGGATCTGCGAGCTCGACCGCCCGGAGACCCTCGCCGAGTTCGCCGCCCGCGCCGCCGCGCGGCTGCCCGCCACCGCGCAGGGCGTCCGGGTCGCCGGCGACCCCGGCATGCTCGTGCGCCGGGTCGCCGTCAGCGGCGGCTCCGGCGACAGCCTCTTCGACGCCGTGCGCGCCGCGGGCGTGGACGCCTTCCTCACCTCCGACCTGCGCCACCACCCCGTCTCCGAGGCCACCCAGCGCACTCCGCTGGGCCTGGTCGACGCCGCCCACTGGGCCACCGAGTGGCCCTGGTGCGAGCAGGCCGCCGCGCAGCTCGACGCGATCTCCGACCGTCACGGCTGGGACCTCCGCGTCCACGTCTCGAAGACGGTCACCGACCCCTGGTCCTCCCACCACACCTCTTCTCCTGGAGCCCCCAACTGAACGCCGCGCCCGCCGACCAGATCCGCCTCCTCGACGTCCAGGCCCTGGACACCCGCCTCCAGCAGCTCGCCCACAAGCGCCGCTCGCTGCCCGAGCACGCCGAGATCGAGGCGCTCAGCAAGGACCTCAACCAGCTGCGCGACCTGCTCGTCGCCGCGCAGACCGAGGAGAGCGACTGCGGCCGCGAGCAGACCAAGGCCGAGCAGGACGTCGACCAGGTCCGCCAGCGCGCCGCGCGCGACCAGCAGCGCCTCGACTCCGGCGCCGTCTCCTCCCCGAAGGACCTGGAGAACCTCCAGCGCGAGATCGTCTCCCTCGCCAAGCGCCAGGGCGACCTGGAGGAGATCGTCCTGGAGGTCATGGAGCGCCGCGAGTCGGTCCAGGAGCGCCTCGCCGAGCTGACCGAGCGGGTCTCCGCCGTCCAGGCCAAGACCGACGACGCCACCGCCCGCCGCGACGCCGCCCAGGCCGAGCTGGACGCCGAGACCGCCTCCGTCACCAAGGAGCGCGAGCTCGTCGCGGGCTCGGTCCCGGCCGACCTGCTCAAGCTGTACGAGAAGCTGCGCGAGCAGCAGGGCGGCGTGGGCGCGGCCCGGCTCTACCAGCGCAAGTGCGAGGGCTGCCACATCGAGCTCAACATCACCGAGCTGAACGAGGTCCGCGCCGCCGCCAGGGACACGGTCGTCCGGTGCGAGAACTGCCGCCGGATCCTCGTCCGCACCTCGGAGTCCGGCCTGTAATGACCTCCGCGCGCGAGCTCGTCGTCGAGGCGGACGGGGGTTCCCGGGGCAACCCGGGGCCCGCCGGGTACGGGGCCGTGGTCCTGGACGCGGCGACGGGCGAGACGCTCGCCGAGGCCGCCGAGTACATCGGTGTGGCGACGAACAACGTCGCCGAGTACAAGGGCCTGGTCGCGGGCCTCAAGGCGGCCCGGGAGCTCTTCCCGGACGCCACCGTCCACGTCCGCATGGACTCCAAGCTGGTCGTCGAGCAGATGTCCGGCCGCTGGAAGATCAAGCACCCGGACATGAAGCCGCTCGCGGCCGAGGCCGGCCGGGTCTTCCCGGCGGGCCGCGTCCGCTACGAGTGGATCCCGCGCGAGCGGAACAAGCACGCGGACCGGCTGGCGAACGAGGCGATGGACGCGGGGCGGCTCGGGCGCCGGTGGGAGCCGTCCGGCTCCACGGCGGCCCTGGACGCCTCGGCCGCCCGCAACGCCGCCGCCACCCCGCCGCCGTCGGGCCCGCCCGGCGACGCGCGGGCGGGAGCGGCCCGGGCGAGGGCGGCGCTGTCCGGCTCCCCGGCCGCCGGGACGTCCGGGACCTCCGGTCCGGCGACGGCCGGCGCCGGTACGGGCGCGAGCACGGGTACGAGCGCGGGCGCGGGTGCCTGGCCGACCGCGGACGACGGCCTGTTCGCCGCCGAGGACGCCACCGCGACCTCGTCCACCCCGGTCGCCTCGGGCGACTTCGAGGCCGAGGCCGGCGCCCTGGCGCCGACGGGCCACGCGGCCGGCACGGCTGCCGCGGCCCGTGCCACCGGAGCCACCCGGGCCGACGCCCCCGCCTCCGTACAGCCGCAGGGCACCTCCCAGCAGGGCTGGGGAGCGCCCGACATGGGAGCGCCCGCGACCTTCGTGCTGCTGCGGCACGGGGAGACCGCGCTCACGCCCGAGAAGCGGTTCTCCGGGAGCGGCGGGACCGACCCCGAGCTGTCGGCGGCCGGGCTGCGGCAGGCCGAGGCCGTGGCCGCGGCGCTCGCCGCCCGGGGCACGATCCAGGAGATCGTCAGCTCGCCCCTGACCCGCTGCCGCCAGACCGCCGCCGCCGTCGCCGCCCGCCTCGGGCTCGACGTGCGGATCGAACAGGGCCTGCGGGAGACCGACTTCGGCGCCTGGGAGGGGCTGACCTTCGGCGAGGTCCGCGAGCGGTACCCCGAGGACCTCGACGCCTGGCTCGCCTCCCCGAAGGCCGCGCCGACCGGCGGCGGGGAGAGCTTCGCGACCGTCTCCCGGCGCGTCGCCGCGGCCCGGGACCGGCTGACCGCCGCCCACGCGGGCCGCACCGTCCTCCTCGTCACCCACGTCACGCCGATCAAGACCCTGGTCCGGCTCGCCCTCGGCGCCCCGCCGGAGTCCCTGTTCCGCATGGAGCTGTCGGCCGCCTCGATCTCGGCCGTCGCCTACTACGCGGACGGCAACGCCTCGGTACGCCTCCTCAACGACACCTCGCACCTCCGGTAGGGCGGCGGGGACGATGGAAAACGGGTGGCGGGGAGGGCCGCCCCCGTACCACCATCACCGTCCATGACCTGGCACTTCACCGAGGACCCCGCCGTCTTCCGCGCGGCGGCCGGCTCCCTGCTGTCCGCCGAGCCCGCCCGCAACACCGGCCTCCTCACGCTCGTGGACACGGCCGGACGGCTCGGCTGGTGGACCGGGCCGGACGGGCGGGTCACCGGGGTGCTCGTGGTGGCCGCGCCGGGGGAGCCGACCTTCGGGACGGTGACGCCGGAGGCGGCCCGCGCGCTCGCCTCCTCGCCGGACCTCCCCGGGAACGGAGGACCGGCGGTCGTACGGGGCGAGACGGCGGCCGTCGAGGCGTTCGCGGAGGCCACCGGCCGCCCCTGGACCCCCACCGTCCGGATGCGGCTCTTCCGGCTCGGGACGCTCACCCCGCCGGACCCGGCCCCCGCCGGGCGCGCCCGCGTCGCCACCACGGCCGACGTACCGCTCGCCGCCGCCTGGGCGCGGGAGTTCGTCCGCGACATCGGCGAGGAGCCGGGGAAGGACTGGACCGGACCCGTCACGGAGCGGATCTCCGACGGCCGGATGCTCCTCTGGGAAGGGGCTGACGGACGGCCCGTCTCCATGGCGTGCTTCTCGCCCGTGATCGAGGGCCAGTCCCGCGTCCACTTCGTCTACACCCCGCCCGCCGCCCGCGGACGCGGGTACGCCGCCGGGGTCACCGCCGCCGCCGGTCGCGCCGCCGGGGACGCCGGGGCCGCGCAGGTCCTGCTCTTCACGGACCTGGCCAACCCCACCAGCAACGCCCTGTACCGGCGGCTCGGCTACCGGCCGGTGACCGACCACCTCACGGCGGAGGTCACCGGCCGCTGACCGGCGTCCGCAGCGCCGCCGCCTCGCGCGCGAGGGCCTCGATCCGGGCCCAGTCGCGGGCCGCGAGGGCGTCGGGCGGCAGCATCCACGTACCGCCGACGCAGCCGACGTTCGGCAGGGCGAGGTAGGCGGGGGCGGAGGCGGGCGAGACGCCGCCGGTCGGGCAGAAGCGGGCCTGCGGGAGCGGGCCCGCGAGGGACTTCAGGTACGGGACGCCGCCCGCCGCCTCCGCCGGGAAGAACTTCATGGCGTCCACGCCCCGTTCGAGCAGTGCCACGACCTCCGAGACCGTCGAGACCCCCGGCAGGAAGGGCACGCCCGACTCCCGCATCGCGCCGAGCAGCCGTCCGGTCCAGCCGGGGCTGACCAGGAACCTGGCCCCGGCGCCGACCGCGTCCGCGACCCCGGCCGCCGAGACGACGGTCCCGGCGCCGACGACCGCCCCCGGCACCCCGTCCGCGATCGCCCGCAGGGCGTCGAGCGCGGCCGGGGTGCGCAGGGTGACCTCGATCAGCGGCAGCCCGCCGGCCACCAGGGCGCGGGCCAGGGGAACCGCGTCGGCGGCGTCCTCGATCACCACCACGGGGACGACGGGGGCTTGCGGGGCAAGGTCGAACACGCTCGTCATGGGCTCATCCTGACGAGCGTGAGCGTCACCCGCAACGAGCGTTGCGCGGAGTGCAACAGTATCCCGGTGGGCGCCGCTCACCACGGCCTCTCGGCCACCTCGCGGCAGCCTCTCAACAGCCTCTCGGCGGCCTCTCAGTGGCCTCTCAGTGGATCTCGTCCACCAGGACGTCGAGCGCCCCCGCCTTGCCGCCCTCCTCCACCACGTACCGCAGGTCCCGCAGCGCCTCCACCAGCTCCGCCGGGGAGCCCGGCTCCGCGCCCGCCTCCAAGAGGCTCCGCACGATCCGGCCCTTCGTCGCCTTGTTGAAGTGGCTGACCACCTTCCGGGTCGGCGCGTGCAGCACCCGCACCGTCGCCGTCCGCGCCGCCACCCCGCCCTTCGGCCGCCACGCCGTCGCGTACGCCGACGAGCGCAGGTCCAGGACGAGGCCGTCCCCGGCCGCCTCGGGCAGCACGGAGGCCATCGGGCCCCGCCAGTGCGCGCCGAGCGCGCCGAGGCCCGGCAGCTTGATCCCCATCGAGCAGCGGTACGACGGGATGCGGTCGGTCACCCGCACCGCGCCCCACAGGCCGGAGAACACCAGGAGCGCGTCCCCGGCCCGCTCCCGGGCCGCCGCGTCCAGGGTCGCCAGGCCGAGCGCGTCGTACAGGACGCCGGTGTAGACCTCCCCGGCCGGGCGCGCGCCGGCCGTCCGCAGCTCGGCGTTCTTCGCGACCTCGCCGCGCAGCCCCTCGCTCAGGCCGAGCACCTCGCGGGCCTTCTCCTCGTCGGCGGCGCACAGCTCGACCAACTCGTCCAGGACCGCCGCCCGCGCCTCCGCGAGCCCCGGCAGGGACAGCGACTCCGGCTTGAGGGGCGCCCCGCTCCCCGACGGAGCCTTGCCTTCGGAGGGCGGCAGCAGCACGAGCACGGTGGTTCTCCTTCGTACGGACGGGGGTGGGGGTGCGGCCCCGGCCGCCCAGCCTACAAAGCGCGGCGGGCCCGCAGGCGCGGCCGGCCCACGGGGGGCCGCCGGACCATGGAGCCGCGTCGGACCACGGGCCCGCGTCAGCCCATGGACCCGCGCCGGACCATGGACCCGCGTCGGCCTACGGACCCGCGCCGGCCCATGGAGCGCCGCCGGCCCGCAGCGCGCCGCCGGATCGCGGAGCCGCGCCGAAATGACGGACCCGCCCCCGCCCCCTACGCTCGGTCCATGCCCCGCCGCCCCATACACGTGACCGGCGCAGCCGAGGCTCCGCTGCGGGCCGCCCTGCGCGCACTCCGTACCGAGCTCGCGATCCCCGACGACTTCCCGCCCGCCGTCCTCGCCGAGGCCGAGGCCGCCGCGAAGGAGCCCCGGCTCCCCGCGCACGACGCCACCGACCTGCCCTTCTTCACCGTCGACCCGCCCTCCTCCACCGACCTCGACCAGGCCGTGCACCTGGCCCGCAGGGCCGACGGCGGCTACCGCGTCCACTACGCCATCGCCGACGTCGCCGCCTTCGTCGCGCCCGGCTCCGCGCTCGACGCCGAGGCCCACCGCCGGGTCCTCACCCTCTACTTCCCCGACGGCAAGGTCCCCCTCCACCCCGCCGTCCTCTCCGAGGGCGCCGCCAGCCTCCTCCCCGGCGAGGTCCGTCCCGCCGTGCTGTGGCGGATCGACCTCGACGCCGAGGGGCGCAGGGTCGCCACCGACGTCCGCCGCGCCCTCGTCCGCAGCCGCGCCAAGCTCGACTACGCGGGCGTGCAGCGGCAGCTCGACTCCGGCACCGCCGAGGAGCCCGTCGCCCTGCTGCGCGAGATCGGACGCCTGCGCGAGGCCATCGAGATCGAGCGCGGCGGGATCTCCCTCGACGTCCCCGAGCAGGAGATCGTCGAACGGGACCACGGCTACGACCTCGTCTACCGGGCCCCGTTCCCCTCCGAGAGCTGGAACGCGCAGATCTCCCTGCTCACCGGCATGGCCGCCGCCGACCTGATGACCGCCGCCGGCACCGGCGTCCTGCGCACCCTCCCCACCGCGCCCGACGGCGCCGTGGCCCGGCTGCGCCGCTCCGCGCAGGCCCTCGGCGTCGACTGGCCGCACCACGTCCCGTACGCCGACGTCGTCCGCTCCGCCGACCCGTCGAACCCGCGCCACGCCGCCTTCCTCCAGGAGTGCACCACCCTCCTGCGCGGCGCCGGGTACACCGTCTTCACCGACGGCCACGTCCCCGACCCGGCCGTGCACGCCGCCGTCGCCGACGAGTACACCCACTGCACCGCCCCGCTGCGCCGGCTCGTCGACCGGTACGCGAGCGAGCTGTGCGTGGCGGCGGTGGCCGGGGACGAGCCGCCCGAGTGGGTGCGGGCCGCGCTGCCCGCGCTCCCCGACGAGATGGCCGCGGGCTCGCGCCGCGCCAACGCCGTCGAGCGCGAGAGCGTCGACACCGTCGAGGCGGCGCTCCTGAAGGACCGGATCGGAGAGGTCTTCGACGCGTACGTGATCGACGTCAAGGAGCGCGAACCGTCCACCGGGACCGTCCACCTGGACGACCCGGCGGTGGTCGCCCGGATCGCGGGCGGCGGGTCCGAACTGCCGCTGGGGGAGTGGCTGCGGGTCAGACTCGCGGAAGCGGACCCGGGCCGGGCGAAGGTGCTGTTCGCGCCCGCGTGAGCGCCTCGTTCACCGCCTCGTTCACCGCCTTGTACAGGGCTTGCGGGTCGTCGGCGTGGACCCTGACGACCCGTACGGGCCGGGGCGCGCCGAACAGCCGGGGCGCGTCGACCGGTTCGGTCAGCTCGACGGTGACGGAGGTCTGCGCGCCGACGGCGAGGTTCAGCTCGCCGTCGGCCTTCCCGTGGGAGAACAGCGTCTCGCGCCGTACGGACGCGATGCGGTCGAGCGGGATCCGCAGGTCGACGTGGGCGGCCTGCCGCAGCCGCAGGACGTCCCCGGCGAGGACGTGCGGGCGGGTCGCGGAGGCGGCGTGCAGACCGAGGACGAAGAGCACGGTGTAGACGTCCAGGAAGAGGACGATCCCGTGGACGACGGGCCAGCGGGCGAGCAGGTACGACATGCCGACGGTCTCGACCACGCAGACGAACGCGAAGCCGTACATCAGTGCCGCCTGGTCGCGGGCGTGCGGGAAGACGCCGTCCGCGCCGGCGGTCCCGTGCGGTCGGCGCGCGACCCACCGCCCCAGGCTCGCCAGCAGCCGCAGCTCGTGCCCGAGGAGCCGCAGCACGGGCTCGGGCACCAGCTCCGCCACGGCGTCCCGCCGCGAGAGCCCGCTCCGCCGCAGCCGCAGATAGGCGAGGCACTCGACGAGGAGGAGTCCCGCCACGAGGACCTCGACGAGGCCGAGGACGGGGGCGGGTATCCGTACGCCGCCGGCGAGGCAGACGACGAGGACGAGTTCGAGGGGGAGGACGGCGCAGGCGAGGAGCCGGAGGGGGCGCACGGACGTCACGGGGTTTCCTTCCGTTGGTCCCGGAGGGGGCGCACGGACGTCACGGGGTTTCCTTCCGCCGGTCCCGGAGGGGGCGCAGGGACGTCACGGGGTTTCCTTCCGCCGGTCCCGGAGGGGGCGCAGGGACGTCACGGGGTTTCCTTCCGCCGGTCCCGGCGCGGACGTACGGACGGCACGGGTTTCCTTCCGCCGGTCCCGGAGCGGACGCACGGCCGGCACAGGGTCCCCCTGCCGTCCCCGGCGCGGACGCGCGGACGTCACGAGGTCCCCTCCTGTCGTTCCCGGACGAGCCGTACCGCGAGGCGTACCGCCGCCTCCTGGGCGGGGGAGAGGTCCGCGAAGACGGCGTCGGCGAGGAGGAGGCCGGAGTCGCGTCCGTCCGCCGTGCCCTCCGGCAGCTCGACCCCGGGCACGTCCGCCAGGGAGTCCGCGAGCACCCGGGCGGCCCCGTCCACGCGGGGATCGTCCGGCGCGGCGTCCTCCAGGGCGTCGAAGAGCGCGTACACCTCGTGCGCGGACGAGGCCGCCCCGCGCAGGGACTCCATCAGGCGCGCCCGGTCCTCCTCCGGCACGACCGCGTCGAGCAGGGCGAGGACCTGCCGGTCCTTCACGGCCATGGGGGACGCGGGCAGCTCGCCCAGACCGGCCAGGAGCGAGGCGAACTCCGGCGAGACGGGCCCGTCGGCGGGCAGCCGCCCGGCGCGGGCGTCCTCCAGGAGGGCGGCGAGCCGTTTCCGCCGCTCCCGCAGCACGGCCTCCTGCCGGGCGAGGTCGTCGGCCAGCTCCTCCAGGACCTCCACGAGCCCGCGCCCCTCGTCGCCCGCGAGCACGTCCCGCACCTCGTCGAGGCCGAGCCCCAGCTCGGTGAGGCGTCGGATCCGGGCGAGCAGGACGGCGTCCCGGACGCCGTACTCCCGGTACCCGTTGGCCCGCCGCGCGGGCTCGGGCAGCAGCCCGGACTGGTGGTAGTGCCGCACGGCCCGGGGGGTGACCCCGACCAGGGCGGCGATCTCGCCGATACGCATGGGGCCCAGTAGAAACCCTGACGCTGCGGCAGGGTCAAGCAGGGGCCGGCGCGGCGGGTAGCATGGTCGGCACGGCAGACGAGCCGGGCGGGCGGCCGCGTGGGGATCTTCGGATCCTCCCGAGGAACGTCCGGGCTCCACAGAGCAGGGTGGTGGCTAACGGCCACCCGGGGTGACCCGCGGGACAGTGCCACAGAAAACAGACCGCCGGGGACCTCGGTCCTCGGTAAGGGTGAAACGGTGGTGTAAGAGACCACCAGCGCCTGAGGCGACTCAGGCGGCTAGGTAAACCCCACTCGGAGCAAGGTCAAGAGGGGACACCCCGGTGTCCCTGCGCGGATGTTCGAGGGCTGCTCGCCCGAGTCCGCGGGTAGACCGCAGGAGGCCGGCGGCAACGCCGGTCCTAGATGGATGGCCGTCGCCCCGACGACCGCGAGGTCCCGGGGGACAGAACCCGGCGTACAGCCCGACTCGTCTGCCCCTCAGGGCCCTTGACCGCGAAACCGCAGGTCAGGGCCCTTCTTCTTGAAGTCTCTGGCTGCGCGGATGCGGCCGGGGCCGTGAAGGGGGACCCTTGGAGGTGCCCGTTGCCGGACAGACTTCGAGGAGTACCGCGATGTCGATGCTGGACAAGCTCAAGCAGGCGCTCAAGGGCCACGAGGACCAGGCCGGAAAGGGCGTCGACAAGGCGGGGGACGTCGTCGACGAGAAGAGTCGGGGCAAGTACAGCGGCCAGGTCGACACGGCCCAGGACAGGCTCAAGCGGCAGATGGGCCGTGATCAGGACACGCCGCCCCAGTGAGGGAGGGGCACGGCGACGTGCCGCCCCACCGACAGGTCGGCCCCGGCCCGGCGGCACGAGCCGCCGGGCCGGACCGTTTCTCCGCTCGCCCAGGTGGCCCAGCCCGCTCGCTGACACGCCGGGGGTGCGGCCCGGTTCCGGGGGGTCGGCGGGGCGGGCGGTGTACGGGTAGGGCATGACCATTCCCGTGGAGCAGCTCTCCGACCCGGCCGTGCGCGCCTTCGTCGCGGCCCTCAACGCCAACGACCAGGAGGCCTTCCGGGCGGCCCTCACGCCCGGTGCCACCATGTCCGACGACGGTTCCGAGCGGAACCTCGACGAGTGGACCGAGAAGGAGGTCTTCTCCTCGCGCGGTCACATGGAGGTCGAGTCCCAGAAGGCCGACGGGCGCGACCTCGTCGCCCGCTACCGCAACGACACCTGGGGCGAGATGCGGACCCGCTGGCGCTTCACCGTCGAGGACGGGCGGATCGCCCGGTTCGAGACCGGACAGGCGTAGGAAGGGCGGAGGGGCCGGTGGTCCGGCGGGGCTCCCCGCC